>JAFTGA010000016.1 GCA_017458145.1 Bacteroidales bacterium
AGGCCGAAGATGACGTTGAGGGGGCGGATGATGAGTTGTTTCTTGCCGGATTCCTTGAAGATGCGCTTGAATCCGAAGTCGACCATCGGGTCGATGTACTTGATGTTTGTCAGGTTTTTCATATTCCTATGGTTTTGTCCGACAAACATCGGGATTCCGCCCATAGGTGATGATAAGAATCTTCGCTATTTTTTCTTACCCCCGAAAAAAGCGAAGATATTTATCGTTTTTTGCTGTTTTTTATGCATCAGCCGGCTCGCCCGCCGCGCGGCCCTCGCGCCGCCCGCCGCTGTGTAAAGCGTTAACACCGATAAACTGCTTGGCTGCATTCGCCACTGACAGCCCGTTTGTTGATGTATGTTTCATTGTTTTGCTTGCGGATTCCGCTTTTTACAAATGCAGCAGCGCCAATGTCGCTGGTTTTTCGTATCTTTGCTCGGTTAATAATTGTTTTGTCTATGAAATTCCGGATTTTATCCATCAGTCTCTGCGTGCTGGCGTTGCTGGGCTGCGAAAAGAAACAGCTGGCCCCGGTGGACAACACGCAGGAGCAGGAGCAGGAACAAGAGCAGCAGCAACAGCAGGAGCAGGCTGAGCTGCAGAAGACCTATAAGTATGTCAACACGTTTGCCTACAATATGATGAACCTGTACTATCTCTGGAAGAAGGAGATTGCGTCCGGGCTTGAAAAATGGAAGCAGACGGATGAGCCCGTGGCGAAGGTCCTGGAGCTCCGCTACAAGGATGCCGCCGGCAACGACATCGACCGCTGGACGACGGTGATCGACGACTTCGAGTCGTTCTACGGCTCCGTCACGGGCGAGAGCAGCGGGACCTATGGCTTCGACCTGACGCTGATGTACTATGACGAGTCGCACAAGCAGATCGTCGCCGTCGTCACGTACACCTACGCGGACAGCCCTGCACGGGAAGCCGGGCTGAAGCGCGGCGACGTCATCATGGAGGTGAACGGAAAGACCATGACGCCGAGCAACTACGTGGACCTGGTCAATAAGGCCATCTTCGACAGCAAGTCCTTGAAACTGACCCTGATGGATGGTAAGTCCGTCTCGATGCAGGCCCGGGAGATGTACGAAGATCCCGTCCTGCTGTCCAAGGTGTTCGACTGCGGCGGCGGCCGGAAGGCCGGATACCTGGTCTATACGAGTTTCACGATGGAGTCCTACAAGGCCCTGACCGAGGCCTGCCGGGCCTTCCGTGCGGAGGGCATTTCCGACCTGATCCTGGACCTGCGCTACAACGGCGGCGGCTTCGCCCGGGCCGAGCAGATCCTGGCCTCGCTGATCGGCCCCGAGGACGAGGTCCTGGCCGGGAGCGTGCTGGCCACGGAAGTTTTCAATGAGGACCTGACGGAGTACTACAAGTCCAAGGAGATAGACACCAAGACCTACTTCGCCACGGAGTACGATTTCTCGGTGAATGACAAGAATTATAAATTCAGCACGAAAGGCGCCAATGCGAAAGCCGGCAAGCTCTATGTGATCATCTCGTCCGGGACGGCTTCCGCGTCGGAGGCGCTGGTGTGCGACCTGTCCCCGTATATGGACGTCACGCTGATCGGCTCGCAGTCCCACGGAAAATACTGCTCCGGACTCCCGCTCGAGGCGGTGGAGTTCTACGAAGACTATGCCGAGGAGCTGGGCAAGACCGAGGCTGCCGCGGGGAAGAAATACGCGGAGAACTGGGGCTTGTATGTGATGTATTCCCGCTTTGCGGACAAGAACGGCGAGACGCTCTGCATGCCGGACGGCCTGAAGCCGGACGTGGAGGCAGACGACAAGCCCTCGGAGCCGTATCAGCTCGGTGATCCTTCGGAGGCGATGCTGGCCAAGGCCCTGGCCCTGTGCGGCTATACCTTCCCGACTGCCAGGCCTTCTTCGGCTGCTGCGCCGGCCAGGGCCTATGAGCGCCTGGACATTGCGCCGCTCCGTCCCGGGTTCGGATTATACATTCACCCAATGGATGACGGTACCGCTGCGTTCCATGCCGCGAAACCAGGTCATCTGCCGCTTGGCAAGCTGGTGGATGGCGGTAGCGAGTAGCGTCCGCATCTGCTCATAGGACAATTCTCCCAGGAGGTAGAGCGTAACAAACTTGTATTCAAGTCCATAGCTGATCAGGGCCTGCGCCGGCACACCGCTGTTGAGCAGGCCCTGGATTTCGTCCGTCATCCCTTCCTGCAGGCGGGCGTCCAGCCGCGCATCAATGCGCGCGTTGCGGGTGTCCCGGTCCACCAGCGTGCCGATGAAGAAGGGCTTTGCCGGGAGCGTTTCGCTGAAGGATGATTCCGTCCTGGGTGCGCTCAGGGGCCGCTTTTCCGAGAAATCATAGCCGCGCGTGACGGCGTTGATGTACATCCCGGTGCCGCCGCAGAGGATGGGGACGGCGCCGCGGCGGCGGATGTCGGCCCAGACGCGGATGAAATCCTGCTGGAACTGCCAGACATTGTACTGCGTCCCCGGGTCGGCGATGTCGATGAGGTGGTAGGGGATGTCGCCGTATTCGGACAGGTCCTTGCCCGTGCCGATGTCCATCCCGCGATAGACCTGCCGCGAGTCGGCGGAGATGATCTCGCCGCCGAGCTGCCGCGCCAGGGCCACGGCGTATTTCGTCTTGCCGGAAGCCGTGGGGCCGAGCACGACCACGAGGTCGCACGTGCCGTCCGCACAGTCCCGGGCGAGCTGCGCGAAATCGATCTGCTCGGCGGGGGGCAGTTCGGCGGGGATGCTGTGCTTGAGGCGGGGCATAGGGAGGGGTGCGTGCGTTATTCCCGTTCCATTTCGCGGCGGATGTCTTTCTCCTTGATCGTGGCGCGCTTGTCGAATTCCTTCTTGCCCTTCGCAAGGGCGATGTGGAGCTTGGCAAAGCCGTTCGCGGCGATGTAGGCGCGCACGGCGACGATCGTCAGGCCCTTGGTCTTGACGGCCTGGGCGAGGTGCTTGAGCTCGCGCCGCGTCAGCAGGAGCTTGCGGTCGCGCATCGGTTCGTGGCTGCTCCAGGCGGAGGCCCAGAAGTAGGTGGCGATGTTCATTCCGCGCACATAGAGTTCCCCGCCGGAGAAATAGCAGTAGGCATCCTGCAGGGAGGCCTTGCCGGCGCGGATGGACTTGATCTCCGTGCCCACGAGCACGATGCCGGCGTCGTACTCCTCGAGAAACTCGTAGTCGAACGACGCCCGCTTGTTGGAGATGCGGACCTGCTGGGGCTTTTTGTCCTTACGTGCGGTCATAGGGAGAACGCTTCCTTGATGCGGTCCACACTGTCCAGCAGCTCCCAGCCGAAGTACTGGATGCCGTTCTTGACATAGGGCTTGCGGCCCATGTGGCCGTAGGCGGCCGTGGGCTCATAGATCGGATGCTTGAGGCCGAACTTGCGGATGATGGCGGCGGGACGCAGGTCGAAGAGCGAGCGCACCGTGCGGGCGATCTCCGCGTCGGAGGCCGGGACGTGGCCGGTGCCGTAGGTGTCGATGTAGAGGCTGACCGGTTCTGCCACGCCGATGGCGTAGGCCACCTGCACGAGACATTCCTCGGCCACGCCGGCCGCCACGAGGTTATTGGCGATCTAGCGTGCGGCGTAGGCGGCGCTGCGGTCCACCATGGAAGGGTCCATGCCGGAGAAGCCGCCGCCGCCATGGGCGCCGCGTCCGCCGTAGGTGTCCACGATGATCTTGCGGCCGGTCAGGCCGGTGTCGCCCGCCGGGCCGCCGATGACGAATTTGCCCGTGGGGTTGACGTGCAGGATCGCGCTGCCGTCGAAGAGCTTCGCCGTGCGCTCCGGCAGGGAGGCGAGCAGGCGGGGGAGGACGATCTCGCGGACATCTTTTTCAATCCGCGCACGCATGCGCTCGTCCGTATCGAATTCGTCATGCTGCGTGCTGAGCACGATGGTGTGGACGCGCACCGGGGTGCGGCGGCCCGTGAATTCCACGGTGAACTGCGCCTTGGCATCCGGGCGCAGATAGGGCATCAGCTCCGGCTCCTCGTGGCGGATCCGGGCAAGCGTCTTCAGGAGGCGGTGCGACAGGGACAAGGCGAGGGGCATGTACTCCTCCGTGTCCGTGCTCGCGTAGCCGAACATCATGCCCTGGTCGCCGGCGCCCTGGGCTTCCGGCTCTTCGCGCACGACGCCGCGGTGGATGTCGGCGCTCTGTTCGTGGATGGTGGAGATGACCCCGCAGGAAGCGGCGTCGAAGCCGTATTCGGCCTTGGTGTAGCCGATGCGCGCGATCACGCGGCGCACCGTGGCGGGGATGTCGACGTAGGCGTGCTCGGAGCTGACTTCGCCGCCCACGACCACCAGTCCGGCGGTGCAGAAAGTCTCGCAGGCGACTTTGGCCTCCGAATCCTTCCGGAGGAACTCATCAAGGATGGCGTCGGAAATCTGGTCGGCGACTTTGTCGGGATGACCTTCGGAGACGGACTCCGATGTGAAGAGGTAGTTCATCTTTTTTAGCATTTTTGACGAGGTTGCAAGCAATCAAATCTTTCCTCGTAGGTTCATGATTAATTTATCAGGCAAAGATAACAATAATCTTTGAATAACATCAATAAAGAATAAGATCGCCCGGGCGGGAGTCCGGACGATCTTATTTCAAGTAATTCGTTGGCTAGAAGAACAGACGGACGCTGAAGAGCATCTGCCAGGTGTTGTAGGTGCTGCGGTATGTCTGGACGGTAGGAGCGGAGAAGGTGTATTTGCCACCGCTATATGCGAGGATATTCTCCGTGCTGACCTGCTTGCAGAGGCCCCAGTTGGAGTTCAGCAGGTTGGCGACATTGTTGATGTCGACACCGATCTGCAGGGTCGTCGGCTTGTTCGCAATGTTGAAGATGAAGTCCTGGGCGATCTTGAGATTGAAGCGGTTCATCCAGGGAGCGACCTTGGCACCGCGCTCGGAATACTGGCCGCGGTGGGTGCTGAGGTAGCTGTCCTCCTCGATGAACTTCTTGAATTCAGCCTTGTTGGCATCGTCCGAGAATTCCATCTTGGCAAGATCGGCGTCCGTCGGGATGTAGATCAGGTTGTAGGAGCCGCCGACGCCGGTCACATCGCTCTTAAGCGTATAGGAATAGCGGGTGTATGAGTAGCCGCCGACATAGCAGTGGTTGTAGCCCTCGTAGAAGAGACCGAGCGTGGTGGCGAAGTGCCTGCCTTCCTGGATGCGGTAGCTCACGTTGGCAATCACGCGGTTCGGGGACACATAGGCTGAGTGTCCGAGTTCGGGCACGTTGGAACCATTGACGCTGTAGTTCCCGCCGGAGAACAGGGAAGAAACCTGATCACCGTAACCTTCCTGGATGGAGCGGGAGCCGCTCCGGGTATAGGCGGCCATCAGGTTCAGGCCGAACGGGAAGCTCTTGGAGAGACTGGCAGTAATGGAATAGTATGTGCCGTGCAGGTTGGAGTTGGTCAGATAATACGGGGACACCGTGCTGCCCAGCGAGTTCTTGACGCCCTCGGACGTCCAGTGCGCACGGGATCCCGGCTCGCCGGGAAGGGTGACGGTGTCCTGCGTATAGCCAAGACGCTTGGCATAAACGCTGGAGAGGTCATAATTGAAGATTCCTTCCAGAGAACCCTTGATGCCCCAGGGCAGCTCAGCATCGATGGCCAGGGATGACTTCCACGTAGTCGGCATATGCAGATTGGTATCGATGATGGTGGCGCCGGTCGGTGCAGCCAGGTTCTGTGCCTTGAACTGTCCTCCGTAGAGGTCGGTCAGGATGTCGTTGAGATTTGCGTGGAATGAGGGTGTGTTGGGATTCGTCCCGGTGTTGTCGATGAACTGGGCCTGCAGGTTGTTGCTGTTGCCGGCCACGGAGACGATCCAGACGAAGGGGATGCGGCCGGTGTAGAGGCCGCTGCCGCCGCGGATGACGAGTTTGCGGTTCTTCAGGACATCCCAGTTGAAGCCAACGCGCGGGCTCAGGTTCAGGCGGGCTTTCGGCATGTTGGCCGTGCTCAGGCCCTTCATGGACTGGCTGTTGTTTGCCAGCGTGCGGAACTCGGCATTGTCGTTGCCCTGGATGGCCGGATAGAACGGGAGCTCTGCACGCAGGCCGAGCGTCAGTTTGAAGTAGTCGCTGAAATCAATCTCATCCTGGATATAGGCAGAAATCTGGTTGTAGTTGAAAGAGGGGAACACTTGTGCGAGGTCATCGCGATTGGAGTGCGTGACGGCGAAAGCCGCCGGCTTTCCTGCCGCTTTGAAATCCTCCCAGCTGTTGTAAACATAGAATCCGAGACCGCCCTGCATATAGCCGTTTTTGGTGTTGTCGTACTCATACTGGAGGCCGGCCACCAGGTTGTGCTTTCCGGCGGTGTAGGACAGTTCGTCTGTCACGACAAGGGTGTGCACGTCGCGGAGGTTGCCGTAGGTGAAGGGGTCCGGACCGAAGGAAGTTAGGACAGCTTTCGTGCCGTCTTCCAGCGGTTCGAGGATATCAACGGTCGGGAAGTTTGCTCCCACAAAACTTCTGGGCTCGTTCTGGTGGGACCAGGTGGCGCGGAACATATTGGCGCCGCGGCCTTCGAACAGACGGGAATTGAGTTCCGCAGCCACGGACGTGAAATTCATATCCGTATTGTAGCGGCTGGACTCAAAATACTGGGCGTAGGTTGATGTGCGGCCGTATGTATTCCGGTTATACACGCTGCTTGCCATCGGACTGATGGAATTGGACGGATTGGAGGCACTCGAGTTGTGGGTGTGGCTGAAGCGCAGGTTCAACTTGTTGTTGTCGTTGATGTTCCAGTCCAGGCGGGCCATGATCTTGTAGTCCGGGGTGCTGATGGAGTAGCCCTGGTAGCGTCCGGGATTATACCCGTATGTATTGTCGAGATATTCGAGGACTTCTTTCATGAAATTCTCGGTCGGACGCACGACATCCTTGTTCGGGACGAAGGCGGGATCCACGCGGCCGGAAGCCGTACTGACGACCTTGCTGGAGCCGGGAACCACGTCGGAGCTGTACTCGGCGTTGACGAAGAAAAACAGCTTGTTTTTCACGATCGGGCCACCGACGGTGAAACCGACGGTGTTGTCCAGAAAGTCGGTCCTGTTGAGGTTCTCTCCTTCGATCTTGTAGCCGCGGACGGCCTGGGAGGTGTAGTAGTCATACACGGAAGCGTGGAACTCGTTGGTGCCGCTCTTGGTCACGGCGTTGATGGCACCGCCGGTGAAGCCGGAGAGGCGCACGTCGAACGGCGTGATGTTGACGCTCATCTGTTCGATGGCGTCCAGGGAAATCGGGGCGCCCCCGGCAGGGAGGTTGGAGCCAATACCGAAGGCGTTGTTGAACGCGGCGCCGTCCACGGTGACATACGAGGAACGATAGTTGCCGCCTCCGACGGCCAGACCATTGGAGGTCGTGGAAGCCTGCGGCGTCAATTTCATCACATCGTTCAAACTGCGGCTGACCGTCGGAAGGTTGCGCATCGTGTTCTGGCTGACGGAAGTGCCTGCGCCGGAGCGGTGGATGTTCATGTTGGACAGGGAGCCGTCGGCAACAAACACTGCGGCTTCCAGGCTGATGGAGTCATCCTCAAGGACAGCATCCACCGTCAGGGTCTCTCCCAGGGGAGCATACAGGTTCTGGTTCTCGATGGTCCGGTAGCCCATCATCTGCACGGTGACGGTGTAGGGACCGCCCGGGGTGACGTTGTTGATGCGGAAGTTACCGTTCTTGTCGGTCACGGAGTAGTAGGTCGCAGCCGTCGGCTGATAGACAGCTATCACTGTGGCTCCGACAACAGCACCCTCCTTGTCGGTCACATGGCCGCCAAAGGAAGACGTCGTTACCTGCGCGAATGCGGAGAAGCCCGCAAAAAGGAGGATGAGCGCAGGGACAAGGGTTTTAAGTGTTTGTCTCATTGATTGATAATTATGATTTGAATTGCTCTTATCCAAAAACTGCGGCAAAAATACGAACCTATCTGTCCGGCGTTATAAGAGAAGAGGTAATCCTTAACTTTTTATATTATGGTATATGGCTATATTCGTGTCAGCAGCGACAAACAAACTGTTGAAAACCAGCGGTTTGAGATTATCAATTTCTGTAAATGTGAGTGCCTCGGCGTGGACGGGTGGATCGAGGAGACGGTCAGCGGAACCAAACGCTACAGCAAACGGGAGATCGGCCGCCTGCTGAAAAAGGTGCATTCCGGGGATTTGATTATCTGTACGGAACTATCGCGGCTTGGCCGCAATCTGTTCATGATTCTGGAAATCCTGAATGTCTGCCTGGACAAAGGCTGCCGTGTATGGACGGTCAAGGACAACTATCGTCTGGGCGAAGACCTCCAGAGCAAGGTGCTGGCCTTTGCATTCGGGCTTTCCGCCGAGATTGAGCGGGAACTGATCAGCCAGCGGACCCGGGAGGCCCTCAGGCGCAGGAAAGCGGAGGGGACGGTCCTGGGAAGGCCCAGGGGCCGGAAGACCGATGAGACCAAGTACAAACTATATCCGATGAAGGATAAAATTGTGAAATTGCTTGCCGCCGGCGTGTCCCAGCAGCGCATCGCGAATATCTGCAAGGTGGACAGGGAGACAGTGCATCGCTACATCAGTACTTTTCTGTCCTGAGTGTCCGCTCCGTTTCTCCCTTAAAAAGGCAAAAAAAATTTCCGGTTGTCAGAAAACCTTCGTATTTTTGCCGCAGTTTTAAAGGAAGAGTAAGTTATTCTAATCATAATTATTTATTAATCAATGAAACAAACACTCAAAGGTTATGCCCTCGCATTCATCGGAATGTTTGTGGGTATTGTCGCCTTCGCGCAGGTGACGACCTCCTCTCTGAACGGTTCGATCTCCGATCAGAAGGGTGAACCGGTTGCGGGTGCGACGGTGGTCGCCATCCACACGCCTTCCGGTACTCAGTACTACGCTGTGGCGAATGCCGAAGGCCGTTTCTCGATCAACGGTATGCGTACCGGTGGTCCCTACAATGTCGAGGTCAGCTGCCTGGGCTACCAGAGCGTGACCTACACGGACGTAACCCTTCAGCTTGCTGAGCCTTACGCCATCAACGCCACCCTCCCGGATGACAGCCAGATGCTGAGCGAGGCCATCGTGATCTCCGAGGCTGCCTCCAAGTTCGCGGCCGAGAAGACCGGTGCTGCCACCAACATCAACAGCAGCCAGATCGCATCCCTTCCGACGGTCTCCCGCAGCATCACCGACGTGACCCGCCTGTCCCCGTACGGCGGCAACGGCATGACCTTCGCCGGTGCTGACGGCCGTACCGCCAACTTCACCGTGGACGGTGCCAGCTTCAACAACAACTTCGGCCTGTCCGACGCCCTGCCCGGCGGCGGCAACCCGATCTCCATCGACGCCATCGAGGAAATGCAGGTTGTGATCTCCCCGTACGACGTGCGCCAGACCAACTTCATCGGCGGCGGCGTCAACGCCATCACCAAGTCCGGTACCAACACCTTCAAGGGCACGGCCTACATCTATCATCGCAACGAGTACATGCGCGGTGACACCGTGGACGGCGAGCAGATCGGCGGCGCGCGCGCCGTGGACCGCAACACCACCTATGGCTTCACCCTCGGCGGCCCGATCGTGAAGAACAAGCTGTTCTTCTTCGTCAACGCCGAGTATTCCAAGATCCCGACCGTCGCCAACCGCTGGCAGGGTTCGACCAACGGCGTGGCCAATGCGGACAACTACATCTCCCGCACCACGCTCGCCGACCTCGAGGCAGTCAAGAACCACGTGGCCCAGAAGTATGGCTATGACACCGGTTCCTACACCGACTTCCCGGCCAACGAGAACAACCTCAAGGTTCTGGCCCGCATCGACTGGAACATCAGCGACAAGCACCACCTGGCCCTGCGTTACAACCACACGCTGAACAACCGCTGGAGCGCCCCCAACGCCACCTCGATGGACGGCGGCACCCGTATGCCCGGCGCCCGTATGTCCCAGTATTCAATGTCCTTCGCGAACTCGATGTATTCGATGCAGAACATCGTCCACTCCGCCTCCCTCGACCTCAACAGCCGCCTGAGCGACAACCTGTCCAACCAGTTCCTCGCCACTTATTCCAAGCTTGACGATATCCGTGGTTCCGGCTCTGCCGAGTTCCCGTTCATCGACATCCTCGACGGCGACCTGACGGAGGACGGTGTCGGCGCCGACAACTACATGGCCCTTGGCTATGAACTGTTCACTTGGAACAATGCCGTGCACAACACCGTGGCGAACATCAAGGACGACCTGACCTACTATGCCGGCGCCCACAAGATCACGGCCGGTCTCAATTTTGAGTACCAGATGGCCGACAACCAGTATATGCGCAACGGTACCGGCTACTACCGCTACAATTCCGTCAGCGACTTCATCGGCGGCGCCGCCCCGGAGATCGTCGACCTTACCTACGGCTACGGCGGCGAGAAGAAGCCTGCCGCCCGCGTGCAGTTCTACAAGGCCGGTATCTACGGCCAGGATGAGTGGAACATCAACGACAAGTTCAAGCTCACGTTCGGCCTCCGCCTGGACGGCCTGTTCTTCAACAACTCCGACCTGATGACCAACAACGCCATCTATGCACTGAAGTACTATCCGAAGGGCTACAACTACACCGAGCAGCACATTGACACCGGCAAGTGGCCGACCTCCAAGGTGACCGTCTCCCCGCGTATCGGCTTCAACTGGGACGTCCTCGGCGACAAGTCCCTCAAGGTCCGCGGCGGCACCGGCCTCTTCTCCGGCCGTCTGCCTCTCGTGTTCTTCACCAACATGCCGACCAACGGCGGTATGGTGCAGTACCAGGCCCAGCTGAGCGGCTCCAAGAAGATTCCTGCCGGTTATACCGGACCCTACACGGAAGATGCCAAGGGCAACAAGTACATTGACATGGACCAGTTCGCCGGCGGTCTGGTGACCGAGGGCGGCAAGGCTACCATCGACGCCCTGTACAACAAGCTCCTCAAACTCGGCTATCCGAGCACCGTCAAGCCGGAGGACGGCACCGTGCCTTCCGCCGTAAACGGTGTGGATCCCCGCTTCAAGATGCCGCAGGTCTGGAAGACTTCCCTCGCGGTCGACTATTCCTTCCCGACCTCCTTCCCGTTCTCGATCGAGGTGGAAGGTATCTACAACAAGACCGTCAACGCCGTGTCCATCTCTGACTGGAGCATCCCCAACGTCGGCGGCTTCGCCCGCTTCAACGGCGTGGACAACCGTCCGATCTATCCTGCCGGCTACCGCACCGCCACCAAGGCTTTCGTCCTGGAGAACACCTCCAAGGGCTACGGCTGGTCCGGCAGCGTCACCCTCAACATGCGCCCGATCGAGGGCCTGAGTCTCATGGCCGCCTACACGCACACCGTCTCCAAGGAGATCACCGGTATGCCGGGCAGCGCCGCCGAGTCCGCCTTCACCTACGTGCCGACCGTCGAGGGCCCGAACTACATCGGCCTCCACAACTCCCAGTACGTGACTCCGGACCGTATCGTGGCTTCCGTGACCCACGACGACAAGAGCGGCAACCACTTCAGCCTCATCTATGAGACCTGGCGCGGTGGTTACAACTACTCCTATATGATGACCAATGATATGAACGGCGACGGCTACAACTACGACGCCCTTTATATCCCGACCGACCAGCAGGTGGCCTCCAACCAGTTCCGCTTCGTCAGCGCCGACGATGCCGCCCGCTTCATGGACTATGTCCATAAGGACAGCTACCTGAGCAAGCACCAGGGCCAGTATGCCGAGGGCTACAGCGTGTATTCCCCGTGGGTCCACCGTCTGGACTTCAGCTACAAGCACGACTTTACTTTCCGCATCGGCAACACGACCAACACCCTGCAGCTCAACTTCGACATCAAGAACCTGCTGAACCTGTTCAACTCCAGCTGGGGCGTGAGCAAGTACCTCAATCCGGCCATCGGTTCCGATGCCCGCATCCTCAAGTATGAGGGCGTCGATGCGGACGGCTATGCCACCTTCTCCACGCCGAAGGCGATCAACGGCAACACGGAGACCTGGACCTACAACCACGCGCTCGGTCAGTGCTGGTATGCTTCCATCGGTATCAAGTATCTGTTCAACTAATTCATCGAGAGCAATATGAAAGCGAAATATATTATCCTTTCCCTGATCGCTTCCCTGGCCGTCCTGGTCGGTTGCCAGAAGGAGAATCCTACGTACCTGGATCAGGTCACGGTGTCCTCCTCCTATGTGAGCGTCCCCCTCGCCGGTGGTTCCAACACCATCACGGTCGATGCTTCTTCCAGCTGGTCGATCTCCGAGATCCCCCAGTGGCTGACCGTCAGCCCGGCTTCCGGCGCTGCCGGACAGACGACGGTGTCCTTCTCCGCTGAGGGCGTCCTTGACGGCCGCGAGGTTACTGTCAAGCTTGTTTGCGACGGTGCAACCCAGCTTATCAATGTGATCCAGGGCGTTGCTGTCGTGTCCCCGGCCACCTGCGCCGAGGTGATCGCCGGCCCGGACAAGAGCTACAAGGTCACGGGCATCTGCACCAAGATCGCCAATACCTCCTATGGCAACTGGTATCTGAACGACGGCACCGGCGAGATCTATATCTACGGTACGGTCAATGAGGGCGGCAGCTATGCCTGGTCCAGCTTCAACATCGAAGTGGGTGACGAGGTCACCGTCCAGGGCCCGAAGACGGTCTACAACGGTACCGTCGAACTCGTGGATGCCACCTTCATCAGCGTGAGCAAGTCCCTCATCAAGGTCGCCGAGATGGATCCGGAGGATGGTACCATCCCTACCGAGGGCGGTGAACTCACCGTCGTGCTCGAGAACAAGGGCAACGGCATCATCGTCGAAGTCCCCGAGGCTGCCAAGAGCTGGCTCTCCATCGCTTCCGTCAACGGCAATACCGTGACTTTCAACGCTGCAGAGAACGTCGCCGGCCCGCGCAATGCGACCCTCGTGTTCCAGACCACCGACGGCAAGAAGATCTATTCCGCCGAGACCAGCATCACCCAGCTGGGCGCTACCGGCTCCAAGGATCTTCCGTTCACCGTCACGGAGGCGATCGAGTACATCCAGGGCCTCGGTGAAGAGACCGCCAAGGACTTCTACGTGAAGGGTATCGTGTCCAAGATTGTGAATAAATTCGATGCCGAATATGGCAATACCACGTTCTGGATCTCCGAGGACGGCGAATACAACGATGATCTGTCCCTGGACTTCGAAGGCTATCGCGTCCTCTGGTTGGGTAATGAGAAGTGGGAGGAAGGTAATGCCCAGATTGAAGTCGGTGCCGAGGTGATCCTCTGCGGCAAGTTGACGGTTTACAAGGGCACCGCCGAGACTTCCGGCAACAAGGCTTATATCTATCAGATCAACGGTGTCACCGGTGAGGATGACGGTATCGGCACGATGGAGAGCCCGTTCTCCGCAGTCGGTGCCATCGAAGCGGCCAAGGCTGCTCCGGCTTCCAACGTGTATGTGGCCGGGACGATCTCCAAGATTGTGGATGGCGGTGAGTTCGGAAGCTATGGCAATGCCACATTCTGGATTTCCGAGGATGGCGAGTACCATAGCGACCTCGACCTGGATTTCGAGGCCTATCGTGTCCTCTATCTTGGCAACAAGAAGTGGGCTGAGGGAGACACCCAGATCAAGGTCGGTGACGATGTGATCCTTTACGGTCAGTTGACCACCTATAAGGGTACGTCCGAGACGGTCCAGAACAAGGCTTACATTTATAGCCTCAACGGCAAGACCGAATAATATTTATCATGATTTCGAGAGGACCGGCCCCGGAAGGACCGGTCCTCTTTTTGCTACTTCACGAAAAAATCCGTAACTTCGAAGGTTATGAGACTTTCAAGGAACATTTTCTTAGTGGCTATGCTGGGTGCGGTGGCGCTCGGCTGCAGCAAGGTGAATCCGGCCAGCCTGAACCTGCTGACCATCAACCTCTCGTTCGACAGTGCCGGCGGTTCGGAGCAGATTTCCGTCCAGACCAACCAGAACTGGTCCGTATCCGCCGACCAGACCTGGGTCGAGATATCCCCTTCTGCCGGTTCCGGATCGGACAGCTACCAGCTCGTGACGGTCTCGGTGGGGGAGAATGAGTCGGAGCAGGCCCGCCAGGCCACGATTACGGTGCGTGCGGGCGAACTGTCCAAGCTCCTGCAGCTCACCCAGGCGGGCGCGCCGAAGTTCACGATCCGTGATTTCCGTGCCAAGAAGGCCGACAAGACCACCTGGTATAAGCTGACGGGCGAGATTGCGTCCATTGCGAACGAAGAATACGGCAACTTCTACATCTTCGATGAGACGGATTATGTCTATGTCTACGGTCTCACGAAGGATCAGCAGAGCTCCAACGACCAGTCCTTTTCCAAACTGGACCTCAAGCCCGGCGATACCGTCACGATGATGACCCTGCGCAGTGAGCACAACGGTCTGGTCGAAGCCGGCGGCACGATCCCGGCCTATTTCGTGTCCAGGACCGCAGGGGAGTACAAGCTCGGCACCAAGGTCTCTTCGACCAAGGCCGGCTGGCTGGAACTCCCGGCCACTTCCGCCTCCGACGGCCAGGACCTGCTGATCCACCGTTTCCCGGACGGGAGCCGCAACTACGCCGCCTACTACGACTACAAGCATTTCGTTTCCACCTGGGTGGCTTATCCGTTGTGTGGGGGAAATATCGGTTCCTCGGGCGGCCGCACGGACGCCTTTGCGCTGGACCCGCTCCTGCCGCGCGACAAGCAGGCCTATCTGACGGGCGCCTTCCGCGAGGGCAACGCCGGCAAGTTCGACCGGGGACACCAGATCCCTTCGGCCGACCGCCTGGAGACCCGCGTGAACCTGGAGACCTTCTTCAGCACCAACATGACCCCGCAGCTCAATGCGCTCAACGCCAACGGCTGGGAAGTGCTGGAGAGCAAGGTGCGCGGCTGGGCGAAGAAATCCGATACGCTCTACGTGGTGACGGGCTGCTCCGTGGCGGGCAGCGACCAATACGCCCTGGACAGCGAGGGCAAGCAGATTACCGTGCCGACGGGCTATTACAAGGCCCTGCTGCGCCTGGACAAGGACAAGAATTACTCGGCCCTCGGTATCTGGATGGACCACGCGGCCAACAGCGCCACCAGCATCCGCAAGGACATGGTGATGAGCATTGACGAGCTTGAGAAGAAGGTGGGCGTGGACTTCTTCGTGAACCTGCCCGAGGCGGTCCAGAAGACCGTGGAGGCGCAGAATCCGGCCGACGAGGCCTGGTGGTGGAACAATTAACGACCGTCAGTATATATGAAAAGAAGTTTTTTCCTGCTCGCGGGCCTGCTTGCCCTGCTCGCGGCCTGTACCCCCAAAATCCCCGACGACGCCTATGTGATCGGCTTCTACAATGTCGAGAACCTTTTCGATACGACCCACGACCGGGGCAAGAACGACCAGGCCTTCACGCCGGACGGCGAGAACCGCTGGACCCCGGACAAATACGAGAAGAAACTGTCCAACATCGCTTCCGTGATCCGGGCGATGTCGCAGACCAACGGCCGCTGGCACACCATTCTCGGCCTGGCCGAGGTGGAGAACGAGCACGTGCTGCAGGATCTGGTCGCCTGCGATGAGATCGCCGAGGCCGGCTATAAGTTCGTCCATTTCGAGAGCCCGGACGTGCGCGGAATCGACTGCGCGCTGCTCTACCGGCCCGGCCAGTTCGAGGTGCAAGAGAGCCGTACGATCGGCTATGATTTCAATACCCATAGCGGGATCGTCTTCGAGAAGACGCCCCAGGAGCAGGCGGAGTTCCTGACCCGCGACGTGCTCTTCGTGCGCGGCTGGCTGGGCGGGGAGATGTTCGGCATCTACGTCGCGCATTATCCTTCCCGCATCGGCGGCAAGGGGATGGACCTGCGCAGCCGTGCCTCGGAGATCATCTACGATGATATCCGCGAGCAGGAGCAGCGCCATCCCGGCATCAAGATCGTGGTGATGGGCGATATGAACGACAACCCGGAAGACGAGAGCCTGCTCACCTGGCTGCACAGCCGCGAGACCATCGCGCAGATGCAGGGGGGCGACCTCTTCTCCCCGTTCCTGCGGATGCACAAGGACGGCTTCGGGTCAGAGGAGTACCACGGCGAGTGGAACATCTTCGACTGCATCTTCGTCAACGGCGCCCTGGCGAATCCTTCCGACGGGAGCCTGCGGATCCAAAAGAGCGACGACGTCCACTACGGCTACATCTTCAACCCGCCCTTCCTCGTCCAGCAGGATGGACCGTATGCCGGTACGCCCTTCCGGACCTTCTCCGGCGGGCAGTTCATCGAAGGGTATTCCGACCACTATCCGACTTATATCATCGTCAGCAAACAATGAAAAAACTACTGCCACTCGCAGCCATCGTCATGACCATGACCGCTTGCAACACCCGTGTCAATCCGTTCCTGACGGAATGGGACACTCCCTACGGCATTCCGCCGTTCGAGCAGATCCAACCTTCCGACTACATCCCGGCCATCCGGGCCGGCATCGCGGAGCAGAATGCCGAGATCGACGCCATCACGGCCAACCCCGACACACCGACCTTCGAGAATACCATCGTCCCGCTGGAGCTCTCCGGCCGGACCCTCGCCAAGGTGACGGGCGTGTTCTACAACGTCACCGAGACCGACCGCACCGATGCGCTGGGCGCCGTGGAGGAGGAAGCCATCCCGCTGATGAGCGAGCATGAGAACAACATCGCATTCAACAAAGCCCTCTACAACCGCGTGGCCGCCGTCTACAAGGCGGACCAGGGCGGCCTGACGCGCGAGCAGCAGATGGTGCTCAAGAAGCATTTCGAGGCCTTCGAGCGCGAGGGCATCGGCCTGCCCGAAGAGCAGCAGGCGCGCCTGCGCCAGATCAACGCCGACATCGCCGCCAAGACGCAGAAGATCGGTAACAACATCCTCGCGGAGTCCAATGACTTCAAGGACCGCTTCGGCTTCAGCGTAGCCGCCTATCCCGACAAGATGACGACTACGGAAGACCGCGAACTGCGCCGCCAGTACAACGAGGCCTACACGGCCCGCGGCCACCGCGGCAACGAATACGACAACCGCCAGCTCCTGCTGGAGGTCCTCGGCCTGCGTGCCGAGAAGGCCCGGATCCTGGGTTACCCCAATGCCGCCGCCTGGCTGCTCGCCGACAAAATGGCGGGCGACCCCGGGACCGTGGACGATTTCCTCGCCGGCATTATGAAGGCCGCCGTGGCCAAGGCCCGGGTGGAGCTGGCCGATATGCAGGCCGTGATGGACCGCGACGTCAAAGCGGGCAAGCTCCCGGCCGGATCGAAGATCGAGCCCTGGGACTGGTGGTACTATGCCGAGAAGGTCCGGAAGGAGAAGTACGACCTCGACGAGACCCTCACCAAGCCCTATTTCCAGATCGACAGCGTCGTCAACGGCGTCTTCACCAACGCGCACATCCTCTACGGCGTGAACTTCGAGCGCCTGGAGGGCGTCCCCGTCTATAACCCGGAGGTCCGCACCTACAAGGTCACGGCGGAGGACGGCTCCCTGCTCGGCATCTTCACGACCGACTACAAGCCCCGCTCCAGCAAGCGCGGCGGCGCCTGGATGAACAACGTCCGCGAGCAGTATGTGGATGCACAGGGCAATGAGGTCCGCCCCATCATCGTCAACGTCTGCAATTTCTCCGACGACTACCTCACCATCGACGAGGTGGAGACGGCGTTCCACGAGTTCGGCCACGCCCTGCACGGCCTGCTCACGCAGTGCCGCTATCCGTCCGTGAGCGGCACCAACGTCACCCGTGACTTCGTGGAGATGTTCTCCCAGTTCGACGAGAACTGGGCCTTCCTGCCAGAAATGCTCGCCCGGTATGCCCGCAACGCCCAGGGAGAGCCGATCCCGGAGGCGCTCGTGAAGAAGATTGTCCAGGCCCGCAAGTTCAACCAGGGCTTCATGACCACGGAACTCTGCGCCGCCTCGATTCTCGACATGCGCTGGCACGAGCTGGAGACGACGGAGGGCGTGGACATCGACGCTTTCGAGAAGCAGGTCGCCGAAGAGATCGGCTTGATCCCGGAGATTACCTTCCGCTACCGTTCGACTTACTTCAACCACATCTTCTCCAGCGGCTACGCCGCGGGCTACTACGGCTACCTGTGGTCCGAAGTGCTGGACAAGGACGCCTTCAGCGTCTTCACGGCTTCGCCGAAAGGCCCGTACGACCTGGAACTCGCGAAGAAGTTCAAGCAGACCTTCCTGGAGAAGGGCGGCTCCGAGGAGCCGATGACCCTCTACCGCTCCTTCACCGGCCGCGAGCCGGACTCCGCCCCGATGCTCCGCGCCCGCGGGTTGCTGTAGTCATTCCGGGCTTGACCCGGAATCTTTAAGCAGAACCAATAACCAACCGATATGATGACAAAAAGACTGATAATCAGCACGGTGCTGCTGCTTGCGACGATGGGCGCGAGCGCCCAGTACCAGCGGCAGAGCGGCCCGCAGGTGGAGCCGAACTCTCCCCTCGAGACCTTCGCGGACCAGCAGAAGGTCCTGTTCAACTTCGACTGGAAATTCCGGCTCGGCCCGCTGGACGGCGCCGCTGCCCCGGGCCTTGACGACAGCGCGTGGCGCAGCCTCGACCTCCCGCACGACTTCCAGTTCGAGCAGCCGTGGGACAAGGACGTCGTGTCCTCCTCCCGCGCCTTCAAGCCCCTGTGCGAGGGCTGGTACCGCAAGCATTTCCAGGCGGATCCCGCCTGGCAGGGCAAGCGCGTGTATCTCGACTTCGACGGCATTATGTATGTCAGCGACGTCTATGTGAACGGCGAGAAGGTCGCCTCGGGCGAATACGGATACCTCGGCTACGAGGCGGAAATCTCCCGATACCTCAAGTACGACGCTCCCAATGTCGTGGCCGTCTACGCTTCCACGGGGCCGTGGAACGCCTCCCGCTGGTACACCGGCGCCGGCATCTTCCGCGACGTGTACCTGGAGGTCAAGAACCCGACGCACATCGCCCGCCACGGCGTCTTCGTGACCACGCCCGAGGTCGGGCGCGACCGCGCCACCGTGGCCCTGCAGGTCGAGGTGGACGGCTACAAGAACCACGACGCCTCCATCCGCGCCCGCATCTTCGCGCCGGACGGCTCCGTGGTCGGCACGGCGGAGGCCGGCTTCCCGAAGCTCACCAAGCGCACCCGCGTGGAGGTGGCGATGCCCGAAGTGGCCGTGGCCCGTCCGCAGCTGTGGTCGCCTGACAGCCCCGCGCTCTACGAGGCCGAAGTGGAGGTCTGGGCCGACGGGATGCTGGTGGACCGCAGGCGTGAGCATTTCGGCATCCGCCGGGTGGAGTTCTCGCAGGAGCGGGGCCTGACCCTCAACGGCGAGAAGGTGTTCCTGCGCGGCGTGGCGGACCACCACGATTTCGGCGCGCTGGGCGCCGCCTCCTACGACACCGCCATCGAGCGTCTGTTCGTGCAGCTCAAGGCCTTCGGCTTCAACTCCGTGCGCTGCTCCCACAGCCCCTACGGCGAGCGGTTCACCAAGATCGCCGACCGGATGGGGATCCTCGTCGTGGACGAGCTGATTGACAAGTGGAGCAACGAGGAATACTGGGGCGGACGCGTGCCCTTCACGGACTACTGGTACAAGCTGATCCCCGAGTGGATCAAGCGCGACCGCAACTGCCCGTCGGTGGTGATGTGGAGCCTCGGCAATGAATTGCAGAACCGCGACGTCTGGGCCGGCTTCCCGACCGAGGACTGGGGCGTGACGACCTACAAGATTTTCGATACGATGGTCAAGCGCTACGATCCCACGCGCAAGACCACGGTGGCGATGTTCCCGTCCCGTGCCGGCGCCATCCGCGACGAACCGGAGTTCCCGACCTACCTGGTCCCGCCGGAGCTGTCCTGCATCACGGAAGTGGCCAGTTTCAACTACCAGTGGAAGGTCTACCCGGGCTACCTGGAGAACGCCCCGCACCTGATCATCTACCAGAGCGAGGCCACGACGCGCGAGCTGTTGGGTCCCTATTACGGGATGGACCGCGACAAGATGGTGGGCCTGGCGTACTGGGGCGCCGTGGAGTACTGGGGCGAGTCGAACGGCTGGCCCAAGAAGGGCTGGAACTACAGCTACTTCAGCCACACGCTGGAGCCGTATCCGCAGGCCTGGCTGCTCAAGAGCGCCTTCATCCCGGAAGAGCCGGTGGTGCGCGTGGCCGTGGCTGACGGCAGCGCCACCATCGAGGAGTGGAACGACGAACTGGTGGGCCAGCAGACCTACAGCTCCACCTGGAATTTCCCGGCGGGTTCCCGCCAGCAGGTGGCCGTGTTCTCCAATGCGGAGCAGGTGGAACTCTTCGTGAACGGCAAGTCGCTGGGCCGCAAGGCCAACGACAACACCGAGCCGGGCACGCAGCACATCGTGACCTTCAAGGATGTGCCTTACGGCAAGGGCGGCAGCATCGAGGCGGTCGGTTACAACGCCGGACGCGAAGTGGCCCGCCACCGCATCGAGACGGCCGGGAAGGCCGTGGCGCTGCGCGTGGAGGCCGAGACTCCGGACAGCTGGGAAGCCGACGGGATGGACCTGCAGTACCTGAAGGTCTATGCCGTGGACCGCAAGGGCCGCGTGGTCCCCGGATTCTCCGAACCCGTGACCGTGAGCGTGGAGGGAGCGGCGAGCCTGCTGACCCTCGACGACGGCGACCACTACACCGAACAGCTCTCCTACGGAGTGGACACCAAGGCGATGCGCGGCGGCTTCCTGCAGGTCATCCTGCGCAGCAGGCGCGAGTCCGGTCCCGTGACCGTCCGGCTCACCTCGCCTTCGCTGAAGAAGACCGTTACGCTGGAGACGAAATAGTTATTCCGGACGGAATCTCACCATAAATAAGGATGGCTACCGTAAGGGGCTATCCTTATTTTTGCTATATTTGTGGGATAATATGCTTGGCGGAGACGTGGGTGTTTGTGTCTGGGAAATGGAGATCATTCGTCCGCCGGATTGGAGAATTAAGATTGTGAAAATGATGGCCGAGAATGTCTTGTTGGAATTTGACGTTGTTGAGCCGGATCGGCAAGCGTCCGATGTCCGGTCAGGCGGAGCGTTGTTTTCAAAGGATGTTATATACCTGATAGGCGGCTATAGGAAAGATTCCAAGGACCAGCTTTCCTGGATTCTCGGGACACGGGCGGACAGGAAGGATGACTTGTATAATGTTCGCCTTGACCGTGGACGGGACGGATGGGTATATCCGGAAAACCCGAAGGTTGCGAATCCAACATTCGTCATATTGTACGAAATTGGAAACGAACGGAGCGGACAGCTCTTTTTCCGTGTCATATCATCTTGCAGGATGTCGGAGACTGAAATGTTGGAGGCCGGGTATCCCAACCCGAAAGGTGCATATCTGGTATATCGCTTGTCTCCAGCCCGAGCCGGACAACCGTTGGACATTCTTAAGGTGCTCACCTTTTTTAGGGAGAGGCGGAATTACGTAGAAGGCAAGCCCATATTTGTTTCTGGTGCGGAATTGCGTTCCATCTTGCGGAAAACGATTCCGGTAAAGCCCAAGGACACACCTATTCCGTTTCTCCGCGAAGCTGGCGAAAATGGCTTGCCGACAAGGGATCAGGTGTGTGCCCGGATTAATCCATTTGCCGATTTCGTTGATTCCGGACTGACTTCCATTGACTTGTTCTCCGGATGCGGTGGGCTGACGAAGGGATTCGAGATGGCAGGCATCCGTTCCATCCTCGCTTCCGACATAGATGAAAACTGCGAGAAGACATTTCGTCGGAATTTCCCGGGGGTCCCATTCCTGTGCAAGGACGTGACAGAGATCAGCAAGGAGGAAGTAGATGCTTTGATCGGGAAGCAATTGCCCGACATAATCATCGGGGGACCGCCTTGTCAGGGATTCAGCCTGGCGAACAAGCGGCGGAACAAGATCGCGGACGATCCCCGAAACAGGTTGTTCTATGGCTTTGTCAAGTTTATCAATTGGTATTCTCCGAAAGTTTTTGTTATGGAGAATGTGAAAGGACTTTTGTCTATGAAAAACGGCGAGGTCATCAAAACGATGGTCGAGGAATTCACCAAAGCCGGGGAGTACGGATACAATGTTACTTATAAAATGCTGTTGGCATCCGATTTTGGTGTTCCGCAGAACCGAGAGCGCATCATTATGATCGGCACCCGGAAAGACCTTTCCATCCAACCGGTGTATCCTGTCCCTTTGGCGGAAGGACGCCGCATCAGCGTGGATGAAGCTATTTCAGATCTCCCGCAAATTGCCGCCGGAGAAGGAAATGAGGTTGAGGAATATCTCGTCCCTCCGCAAAATGACTATCAGCGACTGATGCGCAGCCGATCTGAGTACGTGCTGAACCATATCGCTATGCGGCATACACCCAGACTTGTTGCACGGTTTAAGGCCATCCGTCCTGGACAGTCCCTGGTGGATGTTTGGGACACCCACGGGTCAGTCAAACGTGGAGCTCCCAAGGAGAAATCCATCGTCAAGTTCAGCCAGAATAACCAAAGGCTGTATGGAGACCAGCCAGCCCCGACGATTGCGGCTTCGTTTCAATCCAATTTCATCCATCCTCATCTGGACCGTAATTTTACGGCACGTGAAGGAGCGCGACTCCAATCGTTCCCGGATGATTTCATTTTTGAGGGGATGCGCACCAAGATGAGCTGGGAGAAGGGATTAAGCCAGTACCAGCAGATTGGAAATGCTGTTCCTGTCCTGATGGCGAAGGCAATCGCCGATTGTATAGTTGAACAATTACAACCTGACAACGATGAATCCGTTTGATTTCTTTAAGAAGATGGAGACAATCCATCCCCAGCTTGCTCACGCCTCCAATTATCTGGCCAAGAAGGTAGACCGGAAAACATCATCCAGCCAGCGGCGTGCCCTAGAGACGCTTGCCCCAACTTACCAAAAGTATTTGTATGAAAACCTAAACCTTGTTGGCTATTCCGATGAAATTGTCCGCCAGCGGGTTGCCTTGCTGAACCAGTATTATGACTTCATCTCGGAGAAAGGGCTTGACAATGTTTTCTCCGCACAAGGGAAGTTTCGGCCAACCATTCTCGAAGAGTTCCTCTTCCTCCTGTTGAAAGACTATGTGGCGGATTTGTCAGAAAAATTTGACGAGGCGAAAGTTATGGGAAGCGGAGCCATCAAGGCATATTCCAATATTTTCTTCAAATCCCGGGACTTTCCATCTTTCTTGAAAAATCCTTCAATCGGGATCAATGTCAAGGATCAGGATTATGCCATTTTCCGGACATTTGATCTGACCGTCAATAACCAGTCCCATAAAATAGCTATTCCTTGTGTCGCGGCGGAGGCCAAGACACATATTGACAAGACTATGCTGGATTCGATTATCGCGACGGCTGCAAAAATGAAGGAGGGGAACCCTTATACGTGGTTCATTGCTGTTGCCGAGTACTACGATGTCAATTTGGATGTCGATCCGGCATATTCACGTATTGACCAGATTTATATCCTCCGGAAGCAAAAGCGGAGGGACATAAAGTCAGGGCGCAACCCTATTGACGAAAAAGTGGTGCGGATCCTTTTCTCCGATATAAAAAAACATCTTGCCCGCCCGTGGTCTGATATCGGGTCCAGGCTTGCAAGTGACGGTTTAGTTTTGTAAAGAAGCATAATAAAACAACATCAATATGAACCGAAAAGTACTTCTGATGATCCTCGACGGTTGGGGCGAGGGCAGACACGATTATTCCAACGCCATCTGGACGCAGGGCACGCCGACGATCGACGGCCTGCGTGCGAAATATCCCTACGGTCATCTCCAGGCCTGCGGCGAATACGTCGGCCTGCCCGACGGGCAGATGGGCAATTCCGAGGTCGGCCATATGAACCTGGGCGCGGGACGCGTGGTCTATCAGGACCTCGTCAAGATCAATATGGCGGTCCGCGACCACAAGTTCCTGGACAACGCCGGGATCAAGGAGGTCTATGACTATGTCAAGACCTCCGGCAAGAAACTCCACCTGATGGGCCTCACTTCCCACGGCGGCGTGCACTCCTCCCTGGATCACGTGTACGAGTTCCTCCGTGTCGCAAAAGAATACGGCCTGGAGCAGGTCTATGTCCACGCCTTCATGGACGGCCGCGACACCGACCCGCACAGCGGCAAGGGCTTCCTTGAGGAGCTGGAGCAGAAGATGAGCGAGACCACGGGCAAGATCGCCTCCGTGTGCGGACGTTTCTACGCGATGGACCGCGACAAGCGCTGGAACCGCGTCAAGGAGGCCTGGGACCTGCTTGTCGAGGGCAAGGGCTCGGCTTTCGAGTCCGCCATCGACGGCATCCAGGCGTCCTACGACGCCGACGTGACCGACGAATTCGTCAAGCCGATCGTGATCACGAAGGACGGTCAGCCCCTCGCCAGGATCGAGGAGGGCGACGCCATCATCTTCTATAACTTCCGCAACGACCGCGCCCGCGAACTGACGACCGTCCTCACGCAGAAGGACATGCCGGAAGAGGGGATGCACACCCTCCCGCTGCACTACTGCTGCCTCACGCCGTACGACGCCTCCTTCACCGGCGTGCACATCCTCTTCGACAAGGAGCTGGTGAACGACACCCTTGGCGAGACCGTCTCCAAGGCCGGCAAGCGCCAGCTGCGCATCGCCGAGACGGAGAAGTACGCCCACGTGACCTTCTTCTTCAACGGAGGCCGCGAACTGCAGTTCGAAGGCGAGGACCGCATCCTGGTGAATTCCCCGAAGGTCCCGACCTACGACCTGCTGCCGCAGATGAGCGCCCCCGAAGTGGCCGAGAAGCTGATCGACAAGATCAATTCCGAGGTCGAAGACCTGATCATCCTGAACTTCGCCAACGGCGATATGGTCGGCCACACGGGCGTCTACACCGCCGTCACTAAGACCGTCGAGTGCATCGACAAGCTCGTCGGCAAGGTGGTTGACGCCGCCATTGCCCACGACTACGTGGTCCTGCTGACTGCGGACCACGGCAACGCCGACTATGAGGTCAATCCGGACGGCACGCCGAATACGGCCCACTCCCTGAATACGGTCCAGTTCGTCGTGATCAATGCCGGCGACGCCGTCAAGACGGTGAAGGACGGCGCCCTGTGCAACGTGGCTCCGACCATCCTCAAGCTGATGGGCATCCCGCAGCCCGCCGCGATGACCGCCGAGCCGCTCATCTAGCGCTGATGTACAAGTTCAAGCCGATTCTCAAGACGCTGGTCTGGGGCACGGAGAGCTGGGTGCTCTCCGGTGTCCCGGGCTTTGAATCGGTGGTGGCCGAAGGCCCGGAGGCCGGCAGGAAGATCACAGACCTGTGGCCGGGTGAGTTCCCGCTGCTGATCAAGTTCATCGACGCCAAGCGCGACCTCAGCATCCAGGTGCATCCGAACGATGAACTGGCTGCCAGGCGCCACGGCTGCAAGGGCAAGACGGAGATGTGGTACGTGATTGGCGCAGAGCCGGGGGCGAAGCTGCTCTCGGGGCTCAAGGAGAAGATCACGCCGGACGATTATGTCCGTCTGGTGGCCGAGGACCGGATTACCGAGGTCCTCGCCGAGCAGGCCGTCGCGCCGGGCGATGTCTTCTTCCTGCCTGCCGGGCGGATCCACGCCATCGGCGGCGGATGCCTGCTGGCCGAGATCCAGCAGACCTCCGACATCACCTACCGCATCTACGACTACAACCGGCCCGGCCTGGACGGCAAGCCGCGTCCGCTGCATACGGAGTTGGCGCAGGAGGCGATCGATTATACGGTGTATCCGGATTACCGCACGCATTACGAGGTGCGGCAGAATGCGCCTGTCGAGTTGGTGAAGTGTCCGTACTTTACCACGACGCTCCTGGATCTGACAAAGCCGGAGGCGGAGACGGCTCCGCTATCCGTCGCCGGCTCAATGGACAGCAGTCAGCGCGAATCCTTGTCTCGTCATTCCGGGCGTGACCCGGAATCTCCTGCCTTTTTGATTCTGATCGGGTTAAACGGCAGCGGAAAGGTCACGACAGAGGCGGATGAGACGACCCTGCAGGCCGGCGAAGCGATCCTCGTCCCGGCCGCCGACGGCCCTGTCACCTTCCTGCCCGGTCCCGGCGGACTCCGCCTGCTGACTACGCATCCGTAGCCGAGGCGGAAATCTTTTTGCCTGCTATTGGATGGCCTTGGGCTGCGGATCGCCGCTGATCAGGCGCTTCGCGCCGCGCACGAGGGCCAGCCCGATGCCGGTCCAGGAGAGGTAGGGGGAGTATTTGTAGAAGAAGCCGGATATCAGGTGGGAAGGCTGGTTGTGCCGCCAGAGGGTGGTGGCGTCTTTCTTGATGCTCCTCTCGGACTTGAGCCGCCGGGACCGGACCTGATTGATGGCCTTGTCCAGATCGGCCATCGTGCGGATCTGGCTGTAGTTATTCTTCTGCGTCGGTGTCATAGAATACGTCGATGAACAGTTGGACGAAGAGGTCGCGGAACAGTTTCTGCCGGTTCAGCCAAAGCAGAATCAGCGCAATGATGAACACGCCGGCCACGATGAGCGTCCCCCACGGGGCGCCCAGCAGGGCGTTGAGCCATTGCAGGAGGGCCAGTGCGAGCAGGCCCAGCACAATGGAGAGCACTGCGAAAATCAGCAGGAAGGCGAGGGTCTGCCCCAGGGTAGTGGAGAGCCCGCGGGTGGCCTTGAGCTTGACTTCGTCCAGGCGCAGGTCAGCATACTCGCGGGCCTCCTGCGCGAGTTCGGCAAGCGTTTTGTCCCGGGCCATGTCAGTCCTCCTTCTCCTTCTTGACGAGGGTGTCCTCGAGTTTGTCCAGCCCGTTCAGGACCGCTGCGCGGCCATTCTCAAAGGCCTCGGAGCCTTTCTCCTTGATGTTCTCGATGACTTCCTCTCCCTTCTCGGTGTTGGCGAGGATCAGAAGCGCTGCGCCGGTCACGACGCCGGCGAAGAAAGCGAAAATTGAATTGCCGTTTGCCATACTCTTTTATTCTTGGTTTTCAATGAGTTCATAGTCCAGTAGCCGCTGCTCCAGGTTGGCGCTCTTGACGCGGATGCGCACCGGATCGCCCAGGCGGAACTGCTTGTGGCGGCGCTTGCCGACCAGCCGGTAGCGGGCTTCGTCGAATTCGTAGAAATCGGACTTGAGGTCGCGCACGGACACCATGCCCTCAATCTTGGTCGGCTCGATCTCCACGTACATTCCCCACTCGGTGATGCCGGACACGTGGCCGTCAAACTCCTCCCCGATCTTGTCCATCATGAATTCGACGAGTTTGTATTTGGTGGAGGTGCGCTCGGCATCCGCCGCCACGAGTTCGCGCTCGGAGGCGTAGCGGCATTCCTCTTCGTATTTTTCCTTCTTGCGGCTCTCCGCGCCGTCCAGGTACAGCGCCAGCAGGCGGTGGACCATCAGGTCCGGGTAGCGCCGGATCGGCGAGGTGAAATGCGTGTAGAACTTGAACGCCAGGCCGTAGTGGCCGATGTTGTCGGGGCTGTAGCACGCCTTGGCCATCGCCCGCAGGGCGAGATTCTCCAGGGCGGCGAATTCGGGCTTGCCCTTGGCGGAGTCGAGGAGCTGGTTGAGGCTCTTCGCCGTGGCGCGGCCGCCCGTCGGCGCGTCGGTCGGGATACGGTAGCCGAAACCCTTGGCGAAGGTGTAGAGGTTCTCGAGCTTGAGCTCGTTGGGCTCGCCGTGGACGCGGTACACGAAAGTCTTGGCGTTCTTCTGTGCCACGCCGTTCATCTGCCCGCCCGTGGCCACGAACTCCGCCACCGTGCGGTTCGCCAGGAGCATGAACTCCTCGATCAGCCAGTTGGCCTCCTTGGAGACCTTCTGATAGACGCGCACCGGCTTGCCCTTCTCATCCACCTCCACCTTCATCTCAGGCCGGTCGAAGTCGATCGCCCCTGCGGCGCGCTCGCGTTCCTTCAGGATCGACGCCAGCCTGTTCAGCGTCCGGATCGCTTCTGCCAACTCTTCGCTGTGCGGCAGCTCGATGCTGAAAACGTCCGACTGTGCCGGACTCCTCCCACTGACTTCGTCAGCGGGCCCCACCCTCTTACGGAGCCGAGGGTGGCTACGGTTTTCAGCATCGACTGCCGTCTCCGCTTGGTCGGCAGAGGCGGATTCGATAATCTCCTGCGCCTGCTCATAGTCCAGCCGGTGGTCGGAGTTGATGACGGTGCGCCCGATCCAGCGGGACTTGATCTCGGCCTTGGGCGTCATCTCGAACACGGCCGAGAATGTCAGCTTGTCCTCGTGCGGCCGCAGCGAGCAGAGCTTGTTGCAGAGCTTTTCGGGGAGCATCGGGACCGTGCGGTCCACCAGATAGACGGACGTGCCGCGCTCGCGCGCCTCCTTGTCCACCGGCGACCCCGGCCGCACATACCAGGACACATCCGCGATATGCACACCGACCTCGTAATTGCCGTTCTCCAGCGGCCGGAACGACAGCGCGTCGTCGAAATCCTTGGCGTCCGCCGGGTCGATGGTCAGCGTGAAGGTCTGGCGGAAATCCCTGCGGCCCTTCAGGTCGGCCTCCGTGATCTCGTCCGAAATCTTGTCGGCGGCGTGCTCCACCTCCTCGGAGAAACGGTAGGGGAGGTTGAACTCTGCCAGGATGGCGTGCATCTCGGTATCGTTCTCGCCCGGCACGCCGAGCACATCCACCAGATGGCCGGACGGGCCGTGGTCCCGGCGGTCCCAGCGGTCCACGACCGCGGCGACCTTCATCCCGGCCTGCGCCCCCATCGCGGCCGCCTTCCCGGCGTCCACCTGGATGTCGTACGGCATCGTCTTGCTCTGCATCAGGACCCAGGCCTGGGCCCCGACGGTGTGATAAAAGCCCACGAAAGGATGGTTGGAGCGCGCAATGATCTCCACGACCTCGCCTTCGCGGCGTTTGGAATCGTTTTTCTCCCGCGTCACGGCCACCCGGACGGTATCCCCGTGCAGGGCGTGGCGGGTCTTGGAGGCCTTGACGAAGACATCGTCGTCCTGGCCGTCGATAATCACGAAGATGTACCCCTCGCGGGTCATCTGTACCTTTCCGACAAACTGCGGGAAAACTTTCTTGCCTGTGCCGGATCTCTTTCTGCTGGATGTCTTCCGGCCTTTTCCACTTCTTTTCTGCATAATCATCACAAAGATAAGCATTCTTGGCAAACCGCACACCAAACGGGCGCTGAAAAAGCAGACTTCCCGGCGGAAATTTCATAGAAAAGTTGTACCTTCGTGTGTTGTTAGTAAAAACCTATGAGCGTAGAAAGTCTGAAAGCAAGTCTCCGGACTGTTCCGGATTTCCCCGTCAAGGGCATCCTGTTCTGGGATGTCACCACGCTGTTCAAGGATCCCGGCTGCCTGCGGGAAGCCGTCGATATTCTGTATGACTATTACAAAGACAAAGGCATCACCAAGGTGGTGGGCCTGGAGGCCCGCGGCCTGGTGCTCGCGCCCGCTCTGGCGATCCGTCTCGGCGCCGGTCTGGTGATGGCCCGCAAGCCGGGCAAACTGCCTGCCGAAACCTACAGCGGGCAGTACATGAAGGAATACGGTCCCGACACGATCGAAATCCACAAAGACGCCATCTCGCCGGATGACGTGGTGCTGATCCACGATGACTTGCTCGCCACGGGAGGCACGGTGGAAGCCGTCGTGCAGATGATGGAGAAGCATTTCCGTCCCAGGAAGATGATGGCCAACTTCATCATCGAACTGGAAGAACTGAACGGCCGCGCCGCGCTGCCTGCGGACATGGACGTGATGTCCGTCATCAAAGTATGAATTCAAAACAAAACCGATACGATGAAAAAAGTATTCCTGATGGCGGTCCCGGCCGCCGCGCTGCTGTTTGCTCAAGGAGCAAAGGCACAGACCAACCTCCAGGTTTTTTATGACTTCGGCTCCGACCGCCAGCACGTCACGACGACCCTCGAAGGGTTCTACAACGACAACTGGGGCAACACCTTCTTCTTCATTGACCACGATTTCAATGCGAAAGACAACAAGGGCAAGGTGGAGGCCCCGAGCGGCACGTACCTGGAAGTGGCCCGCTGCCTGAATTTCTGGCAGAACACCGCCATCGCCCCGCTCAGCCTGCAGGTCGAGTACAACGGCGGCGTGTACAACGGATATACCATCAAGAACGCCCTGCTCGTCGGACTGGATTACTTCGTGCACAGTGCCGACTTCAACAATACGTTCAATTTCAAGGTGCTCTACAAGAAGATCTGGAACACCACGCAGAACGTCCCCCTGCAGTTTACCTTTGTCTGGGGCCTGAACGACCTGTTCGGCGCCAAGGGCCTCCGCTTCTCCGGCTTTGCGGATTTCTGGTGGGAGGACCATGCCCTCCTGGCGGACCACGCCGGTGAAATCCTGCCCATGATGTCCCACACCGTATTCATCTCCGAACCCCAGCTCTGGTACAATGTCGGCCAGCATTTCGGCTGCAAGAACCTGAACGTCGGCGGCGAGGTCGAACTCTCCTTCGATTTCGGAACGAAGAAAGGCTTCTGGTGCCGTCCGTGCGCCGGTATCAAGTGGGTATTCTAGCAACAGGCGGATATGACAAATTTTCTGAACAAGGCTTTCGGATTCGAGTCCGGCAAGCATAATGTCCGCACGGAGATCGTGGCGGGCATCACCACCTTCCTGACGATGGCCTACATCCTGGCCGTCAATCCGAGTATTTTCAGTGCGCTGGACGGGATGCCCGGCGGCGCCGTCTTTACTTCCACGGCCCTGGCCGCCATCATCGGTACGCTGGTGATGGCCTTCTATGCCAAGAAGCCCTTCGCGCTGGCGCCGGGCATGGGCCTCAATGCCTTCTTTGTCTATACGGTCTGTCTGACCATGGGCTATTCCTGGCAGTTCGCCCTGACCGCCGTGCTGCTGGAAGGTATCATCTTCATCATCCTGACGATCACCAAGGTGCGCACCTGGCTGCTGGATGCCATTCCCGGCACGCTCAAGAAGGCCATCGGCGCCGGTATCGGCCTGTTCATCGCTTTCATCGGCCTGCAGAACGCCGGGATCATCGTCAACTCCGATTCCACCCTCGTGACGCTGGGCGACATCACCCACGGCACGGCGCTGGTGGGCATCATCGGCCTGATGATCACGGCCGGCCTGGTGATGCTCAAGGTCCGCGGAGGCATCCTGATCGGCATCATCATCACCGCCCTGATCGGCCTGGTGATCAAGGATCCCGCGACGGGCGAGGCCGTGACGCAGCTCGTCCGCAACGATGCCGGAGCCGTCAAGCTCCTGTCCCTGCCCGACAGCGTGTCTCCGATTTTCTGCCAGTTTGAGTGGCACAATATCTTCACCTGGGATATGCTGGTGGTCGTCTTTACCTTCCTGTTCATCGACATGTTCGACACGATGGGGACCATCATCGGCGTCCACCAGGGCGCCGGCCTGGTCCAGCGTGACGAGGTCGAGGGGATGGAGAAGATGTTCATGGCCGATTCCATCGCGACCGTCTGCGGCGCCTGCCTCGGCACTTCCACCACCACGACCTATGTCGAAAGCGCTGCGGGTGTCGGTGCCGGCGGCCGCACGGGCCTCACCGCCCTCTCCACGGCTGTCTGCTTCGCGCTGGCCCTGTTCTTCTCCCCGATTTTCCTGTCCATTCCGGGTGCCGCCACGGCGCCGGCACTGGTCATCGTGGGCGTGATGATGATGCCGTCCGTGAAACGCATCCACTGGGACGACTATTGCAGGAGCATCCCGGCCTTCCTGACCATCATCCTGATGCCGGTAGCCTACAGCATCTCCGACGGCATCCTGATCGGCGTGATCGCCTATGTGGTCACCCACGCCATTGCCGGCCGTTTCAAGGAGATCTCCATCCCGATGTGGATCATGGCGGTGCTCTTTGTGTTGCGGTATATCTTCATCTAGCTTTTTCCAGCTCCAGGAGTTGGACTTTGCGGTCGAGGCCGCCGGCGTAGCCTGTCAGGCGGCCGGCGGCGCCGACGACCCGGTGGCAGGGGACGATCAGTGAGACGGGATTGTACCCTACGGCGCCGCCGACCGCGCGGGCCGAGGTGTCCAGCTGCCGGGCGAGTTGGCCATAGGTTACGGTCTGCCCGTAGGGGATCAGGAGCAGCTGCGCCCAGACCGCCCGTTGGAAGGGCGTCCCCCGCAGACCGACCGGCGGGGTGAAGTCCGGCTCCCGGCCGCTGAAATAGACATCCAGCCAGCGGCGGGCCTCCTCGAAAACGGGAAGTCCGGGCCTGGCTTGCGCGGCCTGCCTGCCCGGCCGGGCCCATTCTTCTGCGGAGACGTTGCCCCGGCCCGGCAGTTCTCCGAAATGCGCCTGTCCGTCGAACCAGAGGCCGACCAGACAGTCTCCCTCGCCCGCCAGCGTGATGCCGCCGAGCGGCGTATCGCAGTGTGCTGTGAGAATCATAGGCCTAAAATACGTATTTTTTTACTATCTTGCATCCCGTATGAAAACGGTTTATTCCAATACACAGCGTCCGGAGCTGGTCAAGTGGGGCTGCATCGCGGTCGGTGTCTTCGGGGTCGTGAGCCTGGTCCTCTATATCATCTTCACCCAGGAGAGCTACCTGTTCAGCCTGTTTGTCAACCTGGTCGTCGGGGCGATATTCTTCGCCGATCTCAAGCTCGCCACCATCACCTTCGACGAGGAGGCGGATACCATCATCGACAGCCGGCAGAAGAACTACCCGCTCCGGCTGTCCGGCATCACGACCGTCACTTTCAACGAGAACAAGAAGGGGAAGTTCCGCTACCTGCTCATCCACGATGCCGGCGTCGGTTTCATGCAGATCCGCACATCCAGGGACAATGCCGAGCGGATGACAGCCCAGATCCTGAAAGCCAACCCCTCCGCCGAAATCAAGCACGCCAACTATATCTGACCGGCCGCTCCCAGCACGTCCCGGCGGTAGCGTACGCTCAGGTGGACGGTCCGGGCGGCCAGGTGGGCGAAATAAGCCACAAAGAGCAGATGGATGGCTGCTGCGCCTTCGGGCTGCAGCAGCCATTTGCCGATATACCAGACCCCGAAGAAGGCGGCTGCGGCGAGGCCCATCGAGTCCCGCAGGGCGCGGGAAGCCGTGGCGCCCAGGTAGATGCCGTCCCAGGTGAAGGCCGCGCAGCCCAGCGGCGGCATCAGCAGCAGCCACGGGAGAAACTGCCAGGCGGTCTGGACGACGGCTTCGTCGGAGGTCAGCAGCCGCAGCACGGGCAGGCCGGTGGAGGCGTAAAGTCCGACGAAAAGCACCGCGAGCGCCAGGCTCCAGGCGAAGACATAGCGAACGCTCCGGCGGAGCATCACCCCGTCGCGGGCACCGATGAAGCGGCCCGACAGGGCCTCTCCCGCATAGGCGAATCCGTCGGTGAAATAGCTGAAGAACATCAGCAGCTGCATCATGATCGATCCGGCGGCGAGCAGCCGGTCGCCGTAGCCGGCGTTGATCATCGTGAAGCCGATGTAGATGAGGATGAAGAAGAACGAACGCCCCAGCAGGTCGAGGTTCATCCGGAAGAAGCGTCCCATCGAACCGTCGTGCAGCAGCGCCCGCAGGTCATCGGCTCCCAGCAGGGAGAACACGTCCCGTCCGTACTTGTGCCGGCAGACCCACAGCCCGTAGGCCAGCCCGCAGTACTGCGCGATGACCGTCCCTAGCGGGATGCCTGCGAAGCCCAGTCCCGGCCAGGGGCCGATCCCGAAGGCCAGCAGGATGCTGGCGAGGATATTGACCCCGTTGACGATCAGGTCCATCCACATCGAGTCCACGGAGTTCTGCATCCCCACGAACCAGCCCCGCAGGGCCATCAGCGTCATCGTGGCGGGAGCTGCCCAGATGCGGATGAAGAAATAGCGCTCCGCCAGCGCCTTGACGCCCGGCGTGGCGTCGGTCAGCCGCATCACGCCTTTGAAAAAAGGCCACTGGAGCACCAGTGCGGCCAGAGCGGCGAGCAGGGCGAGCCCCATCCCGCGCAGGAAGATGCGCCCGCAATCTGCCGGATCCTGCCGGCCGAAAGCCTGCGCCGTCAGGCCGCCCGTGCCGGTGCGCAGGAAACCGAAGCACCAGTAGAGCAGCGAGAGCACCATCGAGCCCACGGAGATGGCGCCAATCTGCGCGGCGGAATCCCCTGCGAGATGCCCCGCCACGGCGGTGTCCACCATCCCGACCAGCGGCACGGTGATCCCGGCGAGGATACTCGGGACGGCAAGCCGCAGAATCTCCCGGTTCAAAGATTGGTTCATCGGAACTTACTGTCCTGCTCGAGCATGCCGAGGTAGGAGTTGTAGCGCTCCGCGCTGATCTGCCCGGCATCCACGGCGGCCTTGACGGCGCAGCCGGGCTCGTGCGTGTGGGTGCAGGGGACGAAACGGCAATGGTCCATTACCCGGAGCATCTCCGGAAAATACTTGGAGATCTCCTCCTTCTCCAGATCGACCAGGCCGAATCCGCGCAGGCCCGGCGTATCAATGAGGAACCCGCCTCCGCCCAGACGGTACATCTCATAGAGGGACGTGGTGTGCTTCCCCTGCAGGTGCGCTTCGGAGATTTTCCCCACTTTGGCATCGAGCGAAGGGTCTAGGGCGTTGACGAGGCTGGATTTTCCCACGCCGGACTCGCCCGAGAAGAGATTGATCCGCCCGCGGCAGTGTTCGCGCAGGGCGCCGATCCCTTCGCCGGTCACGGCGGAAGTCTCGATGACGGGATAGCCGGCGCCTTCATAGATGCGCAGGAACGCAGCGAGCATTTCCGGAAGCTCTTCCCGGTAGAGGTCCACCTTGTTGAGAACGATGACGGCCGGCACCTTGTAGACCTCGCAGGTCACCAGGATGCGGTCCAGGAAGGGAAGTTTGATCTCCGGGAAGAGCAGGCTTGCCACGATGACGGCCTGGTCCAGGTTAGCGGCGATCACGTGGGACTGGCGGGAGAGGTTGGTGGAGCGCCGGATGAGGTAGTTCTCGCGCGGGAGGATCTCCTTGATCACGGCAGGGTGCTCCTCGGTGGCGGCGCCGTCGCGTTCATAGCGTACACGGTCGCCCACCGCCACCGGGTTGGTGGCCCCGCTGCGCTCCAGGCGCACCTTGCCGCGCAGCACCGCCGGGAACAGTTCCCAGGACGGCAACTCGCTCAGCAGGTAATGGCTTCCCGCATTCTTTACGACCGTCGCAATCCCTTCCATCCCGGACTATTTGGCCCTGCCGACCAGTTTCTCCGCGAAGCGGTGCAGGACTTCCAGTTTGAGGGAGCCGAGTCCGATGCCGGAGACGGCCTGCATGGCCTGCTCCGTGAAACGGACGATCTCGCCCTTGGCATCGGCGTCCACGCCGTTTTGCAGATAGATTTCCTTGACGGCCGCGATCTTGGCGGCCTGCTGCTCCGGTGTGTCCGCCGGGAGGGCGAAAGCCGCGAGGAAACCGTCCTTGTCGGCAGTTTTCTCCATGGTCCGGACCGTCAGCCAGCTCTTCTTGCAGTTGACGATATCTCCGCCGATCGGCTTGCCGAAGACTTTCTCGTCTCCGAAGGCATCCAGATAATCATCCGCCACCTGGAAGGCCATTCCCAGTCCGTAACCATAGCGGTAGAGCGCCTCGCATTCGGCCTCGCCGGCGCCTCCGATCAGCGCGCCCATCTCCGCCGAGCAGGCCAGCAGGACGGCGGTTTTCAGGCCGATCATCTTGTTGTAGTCCTCCATCGGGACTTCGGTCTCGGACTCGAAATCCATATCGTACTGCTGCCCGTCGCAGACCTGGGCGGCCGTACGGGAGAACAGCTCCAGCACGCGGTCCATCACGGCGCGGGGGGCCTTGGCAATGCGCTGGTACGCATCGATCAGCATCACGTCGCCGGACAGGATGGCGGTGTCTTCGTTCCATTTCTTCCAGACGGTCGGCATCCCGCGGCGCAGGGGCGAGCGGTCCATGATGTCGTCGTGCAGCAGGGTGAAGGAATGGAAGACCTCCAGGGCCGTTGCCGGGGAGAGAATCCCCTCGCCGAAGGTGTCGGAGTAGAAGGAATACGTGGTCAGGCACAGGAGGGGACGGATCCGCTTGCCCCCGATGGCGATCATATACCGGAGCGGGTCGTACAGGCCCGCCGGCTCCCGCGTGAATTCGATACCGTCAAACAACTGTCTGACGAGACCGTCGAGTTGGCTTTCTGTCATCATATGTTCGCAAAGATAATCATAATCGCCGTCATTCCGGGCTTGCCCCGGAATCTTTTTCCTATTATCTTTGTCTTGTATGAAAATCCTTTTCGCCACCGCCAACAAAGGCAAACTCCGCGAGGCCGCCGAGGTGCTGGGCCCGGACTATGAGGTCATCTCCCCGGCCGACCTGGGGGTGAATGAAGATATCCCGGAGACGGGATCCACCCTGCAGGAGAATTCCCTGCAGAAAGCCCGGTATCTCTTCGACCGCACCGGCATCCCCTGTTTCGCCGACGACACCGGGCTGGAGGTGGACGCCCTGGGCGGCGCCCCGGGCATCTATTCGGCACGCTACGCCGGGCCCGCGCACGACAGCCAAGCCAATATGGACAAGCTCCTGGCGGAGCTTACCAGGCTCGATGACCGGGGGGCGCGGTTCCGCACCGTCGTCACGCTGATCCTCGCCGACGGGCGGCCCCGCTTCTTCGAAGGCGTCTGCGAAGGCAGCATCGCCCGGCAGAAACAAGGCAGCGGCGGGTTCGGCTACGACCCGGTTTTCCTGCCGGATGCTTATCCTGGCCGGACGCTCGCGGAGGTGTCCGAGGAGGAAAAGAACGCCGTCTCGCACCGCGGCAAGGCCATCCGCGCGATGGCGGACTGGTTGAGGAAGCGGTAGCGGGAGCCTATTTCAGGCGGCGGTTGGCTTCCGCGAGGAAGGCGGCGAGTTCCTGATTGCCCCGGACCTTTTCGTAGTGGTGCGCCCCCACGTAATCGTCCGCGAAGCGCTCGGCGTCATAGCCCGCGTAGAAGTCCTCGGGCAGGTCGGTGCGGACGGTCCCGCCGCCGGTATTGCCGGCGGAGATGCCGGAACATTTGTCGTCCCGCCAGAAAAAAGGCGGCTCCTGATACTGGAAGCACAAGGTGATCTCCGTACTTTGGTCGTGGTCCCTGTCGCAGTAGCGGGACAGGAAGATGTTCTTGTGGATGAAACGCAGGCCCAGCTTCTTCGCCATCTTCTCGGCAGGCGAGTTGAAGGAGCCGCGCAGGATCACGTCATTGCGCTTGAGGAGGGCCTCCGCCTCGGGCGTGCATCCGAGTTTCTGGAGGTCCGACTCGGTGATCAGGTCCAGCAGGTTAGGGAACAACTCGATGACGCCGCTCTTGACTTCCTTGATGCCTTTGCCGATCACCAGGGTATGGAACTCCTCCGGCTTGACACCGGCGGATACGATGTCCTTCGTGCTGACGCTCAGCAGCTTCTCGCAGTCCCAGTGCCGCTTGGCAAAGAGATTGGCGCCGTACAGGGTGTAGGGCCCTGGATTGAACTCGTCGAAATAGAGCCCCCTGTCGGATTCGGGGTAATAACTCGCCATGGTATCCTGCGTTTTTATTCTGTTTTCAGCAGTTGCCACGCACCGGCTTCCAGTTCTTTGCTCTCCGGCAGGGCGTCCATATAGGCGCGGCAGGCCGCATCGTCGAGATCCTCGCCGTTGAGCGAGCCCTCAAAATCGTCATAGACCTGCATCTGGTAGTAGCGGTCCGTGATGCGGCTGTTCTGCAGCGTGATGATTTCCGTGTAGTAGGACGGGCCGCCGGCGGGGCCTCCCTTGCACCACCAGCCCTTGCCGTCCTGCGGCTCGCGGGTGTAGGCCTTGAAACGGGAGGTCGCCACTCCGATCAGCTCAAACGCTTCTCCGGAATGGGCGAAGAAGGCTTCGTATTCTCCGTCGGTGTTGCGGAGCCGGATCTCGTTGACACCGTCCCCGTCGAGGTCCACGTACTGCCACTCCGTGAGCGGCCCCCGGCCGTGGTCCTCGTCCGATTCCTCATAGAGCCCCTGCATCGTCTCGAAATCTTCGGCCGAAGGGGTCTGCGGGGCCTGTTTGCCCTGCTTGTCGGGGTTGCCGCCGCAGGCGGCGAGCAGCAATGCGGCGGACAGGATCGCCGCGGGGATCAATAGTATCTTCATTATCAATTATTGCTGTTTTATTTCGCGGTTGGCCTCCTCGAAGAAGGCGGCAAGCCCGGCATTCTGCCGGATCTGCTCCCGGAAGCGTCCGCCGAAACGCTCCGCAAAGGAGTCCGGCGTCTGTCCCTTCACGGCTGCGGCAGAGTTTATTCAAGCGTCCATTCTGCGCCGTCCTTGGTGTCCTTGACCCGGATGCCCAGGGCGGCGAGGGTGTCGCGGATGTGGTCGGACGTGGTCCAGTCCTTCGCGGCCTTGGCGGCGGCGCGGTGCTCCAGGATCATCTGCATCAGGCCGTCGATGACCTGGCCCGTGGCGCCGCCGGAGGCCTCTTCATCCTTGAGGCCGAGCACGCCGAAGACGATGTCGTCGAAGAGCTGCACGAGGGTGTCCAGATCGCCCCCGGAGAGCTTCAGCTGCCCCGCCTTGGCGGAGTTGACCAGCTTGACCGCCTCGGAGATGTGCGCCAGGGCCACCGGGGTGTTGAGGTCGTCGCAGAGGGCTTCGTAGATGCCCGCGAAGACGGCCTTGAGCTCGGCATTGTCCGCCGGGCAGCTGTCGGGGGCCACGTGTACCGGCTCTTCGCCGTAGGGGTATTGCGGGGCCTTGCGTCCTGCCATCGCATAGAGGTCGCGGGCGGCCTGCATCAGGCGTTTGAGACCCTTCTCGGCGGCCTGCAGGGCTTCGTTGGAGAAGTCCAGCGTGCCGCGGTAATGGGCCTGGAGGATGAAGAAGCGCACCGTCATCGGGCTGTATGCCTGCGTGAGCTTGGGATGGTCGCCCGTGAAGAGCTGCGGCAGGGTGATGAAGTTGCCCAGCGACTTGCCCATCTTCTGCCCGCCGATGGTGATCATGTTGTTGTGTACCCAGTAGTGTACGCCCTGCGTGCCGCGGGAGGCTACGTTCTGCGCGATTTCGCACTCGTGGTGCGGGAACATCAGGTCCATGCCGCCGCCGTGGATGTCGAACTCGCGGCCGAGGTATTTCTCGCCCATCACCGAGCACTCCAGGTGCCAGCCCGGGAAGCCTTCGCCCCACGGGGACGGCCAGCGCATGATGTGCTCCGGCTCCGCCTTCTTCCAGAGGGCGAAGTCGTAGGGGGCGCGCTTGTCGCCCTGTCCGTCCAGGGCGCGGGTGCCCTCCAGGGTGTCGTTCAGGTTGCGGCCGGACAGGACCCCGTAGTGGTGGTCCCGGTTGTATTTCTCGACGTCGAAGTAGATGCTGCCGTTGGACTCGTAGGCGTAGCCGGCCTCGAGGATCTTCTTCACGGCCTCGATCTGCTCGATCACGTGGCCCGAGGCGCGCGGCTCGATGGAGGGCGGCGCCACGTTCAGCAGGCGCATCGCCTCGTGGTAGCGCAGGGTGTAGGCCTGTACGACCTCCATCGGCTCCAGCTGCTCCAGCCGGGCTTTCTTGGCGATCTTGTCCTCGCCCTCGTCGGCGTCGTGCTCGAGGTGCCCCACGTCCGTGATGTTGCGCACGTAGCGCACCCGGTAGCCCAGGTGGCGCAGGAACTTGCTCAGCACGTCGTAGGTCACGCCCGGGCGGGCGTGGCCCAGATGGGCGTCGCCATAGACTGTCGGCCCGCAGACATACATGCCCACGTGGCCGGGATGGGCGGGGGTGAAGAGCTCCTTGCGGCGGCTCAAGGTATTGGTAATGTAGAAATCTCGCATGTCCAAAATCTTATATCTTGGCGAAGATACGAATTTTCTGTGTATCTTTGAGCATATGAAACTCATAAGTTGGAACGTGAACGGCCTGCGGGCCGTGGCGGGCAAGGGCTTCGCCGATATTTTCGCGGCCCTGGACGCCGATTTCTTCTGCCTGCAGGAGACCAAGTTGCAGGCCGGGCAGCTGGACCTGGAATTTCCCGGCTACCGGTCCTGGTGGAACTATGCCGACAAGAAAGGCTACTCCGGCACCGCCATCTACACGCGCCATACGCCCCTGTCCGTGGTGAACGGCATCGGGGTGGACGAACACGACCACGAGGGGCGCGTGATCACCCTCGAGATGCCGGACTTCTACCTGGTTGATGTCTATACGCCCAACTCGCAGGACGGCCTGAAGCGGCTGGACTACCGGATGCGGTGGGAGGATGCCTTCCGCGCCTATGTGGGCGGCCTGGCGGCGAAGAAGGGCGTGGTGATCTGCGGCGACATGAACGTCGCCCACGAGGAGATCGATCTCAGGAACCCGGCTACGAACCACTTCAACGCCGGCTTCTCCGACGAGGAACGGGCCAAGATGGGCGAGCTGCTTGCCGCGGGCTTCCGCGACAGCTGGCGCGATCAGCATCCCGGCGAGGCCAGGTACTCCTGGTGGTCCTACCGGATGGCCGCCCGCGAGCGGAACGTGGGGTGGCGCATCGACTACTTCCTCGTCTCCGAGGCCCTCGCCCCGCGCATTGCGGGGACGGACATCCACAATGAAATCTTCGGCTCCGACCACTGTCCGGTGGAGTTGGTCCTGAATCCGTGACTTAAACGATAAAACGATGAAAAAGAACCTCTTGATCTCGCTGCTCGCAGCGCTGTGCGCCATCTCCGCCGCACAGGCACAGCCCATCCGGGTCGGAGACCGCTTCTATGACGGATTCGCCGTCTACACCGTCCGGGAAATCCGGATGGACAGCATCGTTTATATGACGGATGCCATCGGCGACAACGAACTGACCCTGGAGAAGTGGGGGACGGCGCCCGGAGGGGTCTTCCGGCTGCGGCCCAGCCGCAACGCCATCCTCGCCTCCCACGGCTATGTGTTCCAGTCGAAGGACCTGAAGGCCTATTTTGAGGCGCAGCCGTGGTACACCCCGGCGGAGAGCAATGCTTCCGTCAAGCTGTCGCTTCTGGAGCAGCTCAACGTCGCCCTGATCCAGGCCGCCGAACGGGCGGAATAAGTGTCATTCCGCCTCGACCCAGAGGAAGACTTTGTCGCCGCGGCGGAGTTTGCCGTCGGGGCAGCGGTCCACCGGCACGGCCACGGAACAGCGGCTGCCCTTGGGCGCCAGCTCCACCGGGTCGAATTCCAAGCGGATATCTTCCGCATCGAATTCCACCACGCCCGTGGTGGGCCCGATGGCCATCAGCTGCGCACCGCGGTGCAGGTCGGCCGTCTCCACGGAGATCTCCGCCACGCCGATCTGGTCGAACCAGTTGGTCACCTTGCCCAGATAGACCTTGCGCCGGGTGGCCTGCGTGCCATAGACGGCGCTCCACTCGCCCAGCCGGGCGCCCTGGTAATAGCCGTCCCAGAAGCCCCGGTTGAAGACCTCGGCCAGCTCCCTTTTCAGCCCGGCCGCCAGCTCCGGGGTATAGGTCCCGTCGCACACGGCATCCGCCGCCCGGCGGTAGCAGGAGGCGCAGCGCTTGACGTATTCCGCGGAGCGGGCGCGGCCCTCGATCTTGAACACCCGTACCCCGGAGTCGATGATGCGGTCCATGAACTCGATGGTACAGAGGTCCTTGGGGGACATGATGTATTCGTTGTCAATGAGCAGTTCTTTGCCGGTCTCCCGGTCGCGGACCTCGTAGCTGCGGCGGCAGACCTGGTAGCATGCGCCCCGGTTGGCGGAGGCCCCGGCGGCATGCAGGGAGAGGTAGCATTTGCCGCTCACGGCCATGCACAGGGCGCCGTGGGCGAACATCTCGATGCGCACCGGCTGCCCCGAGGGGCCGCAGATTCCCTCCCGGACGATGGCCTCATGGATCTCCTGCACTTGGTCGAGCGTAAGCTCCCGGGCGAGCACCACCACGTCGGCGAACTGCGCATAGAAACGCAGCGCTTCCACGTTGGAAATGGACAGCTGCGTGGAAATGTGGACCTCTAGCCCGATCTGCCGGCAGTACCGGATGGCGGCGATGTCCGAAGCGATGACCGCGTCCACCCCGGCCGCCCGGGCGGCGTCCAGCGCACCGCGCATGTCCGCGAGGTCCTGCTGGAACAGGGTGATGTTGAGCGTCAGGTAGCTGCGCACGCCGGCCGCCCGGCAGATTCGCACCACCTCCGGCAGGTCTTCCGGCAGGAAGTTGCTGGCGGAGCGGCTGCGCATATTGAGCCGGCCGATGCCGAAATAGACGGAGTCCGCCCCGCCCTGGATGGCGGCTCGCAGGCAGTCGAATCCGCCCGCCGGTGCCATGATTTCGAGGTCCTTCTTGTTCATAGATGGCAAAGTTAGTAAAAACAGCGACAGCTCGCCCGTTTCAGCCCCTGAAAACGGGCGACCCTTGGCGCTTTGGCTGGGGGTCGCCCGGATTTCCCGCCTTTTCCGGGCGAGGTGCACACAAACTATCCGCGCCGGGGATTAAGAACCGGTTCCAGCTCTGTTAGTTTGAGACGGACGATCCGGGCGGTCTGCTTGGCTGACGCGCCGGTTTCTTTCTTCAGCAGACGTGCCAGTTGCACCCGCTGCTGTACATTGAGATCGGCTATCTGCCTGCATCTAAACAGTTTGCCTGCCAGATCCCTGGCCCGGGATTTGATATCCCGGGCCGGAAGCGATATCTGCTGGCTGTACATTTCGAGATTGACTTCATCTTCAACCCGTTTGTTCAGGACAAACTGATAGTCCCGGACCGAATCGAACTGTCGCTCCATCACCTGCGTGCTGACATAATTGCCAGACCAGATCATCCCGTCGGGCAGCAGGATCCAGTCGTCCGGGAGTTCTGTCTTGCTATTGAGAATCCGGCGTCGTTCGTAGATGGACAGACTGCCCATCCGCCGCCCGAACGATTGAATCCAGATATTGTCAGCAAATAGCAAAGAGGCGGAACTCCATCGGTAACCCGCAGGACTGACTGCCATGCCGGCCGCGGTCGGATTGCGATGGATATAGGCGATGCTCGTGCGAAGCCGGTCCTTGTCCGGAATCGGCCAATGGCCGATCTGCCAGAACTTCCCCGGCAGATTGTCGCCTCCGTGATGACGAAGCCATAGCTCGGTGGCCTGTTTGTATCTTTCCATGAACAAAACGCAATCCTCCTCTGTCCCATAGAGGATAAAATGGACATGATTGTCCATCAGACAAAAACAAATAACAATAACGGGGTGATCCGGTCCGAGCCGGCTGAGACAAAGTGCAATGCGGTTCATTCCCGCGATGAACTCTTGAACCGATCCGAAGAGGATATCATCCTCCAGCCCTTTTGTCGCGAAGTGATAGAAATGCTTGGTTTTCATAATTTTCGTTTTGTTCAAAAATAACGAGAACTTTTGCGACGCGGAAGGGATTTCGCCACATTTATACGATTTTTATCGTTTTGATATGATTTTTATCTTTGCGCAAACAAATACTGCAATCCATGAAACGTTTTCTTTCAGTCATATTCTTTGTTCTGGTGTGCTTCGCCAGCAGCGCACAGATACCGGCAGGTGTCTGGAGCGGGAAGGTAGAAGTCCGGCAGGGGGTTTCTCTCGGGTTGGTCTTCCGCTTTTCGGAAGAAGGCGGATGCACGCTGGACGTCCCGGACCAGGGCGCGCGGGGCATCCCTGCGCAGGCCACGGCAACACTGGTAGGCATCAAGATCACGGTCCCGTCGATCGGAGCGGCTTTCGAAGGGGTGCGGCTGGCCAGGGGAATCAGCGGAAGTTTTACGCAGCGCGGTGTCTCTTTCCCGTTGACGCTGTCGCCGGGCGAACCGCGCCTGAACCGCCCCCAGACCCCGCAGGGTCCCTTCCCCTATCAGACAGAGGAAATCTCATTCAGCAACGGGGATGCCACCCTGCGCGGTACGCTCACGCTTCCGGAAGGTTGTACGCGCCAGACCCCCGTGCTCCTGCTCGTTACGGGCAGCGGCCAGCAGAATCGGGATGAGGAAATCTTTGAGCACAAGCCGTTTGCGGTCATCGCTGATTACCTTGCGCGGAGGGGGATCGCGACGCTCCGCTACGATGACCGGGGCTTCGGTGAATCTACGGGAGATGTGCTGTCGGCTACCACGGAAGACTTCAAGGAAGATGCCCGGGCGGGTATCGACCTGCTGCGCGAAAGATTTGCCAGAGTGGGCGTCCTCGGCCATAGTGAGGGCGGGACCATCGCCCTGATGCTGGCCGCTGAAGGCAAGATCGATTTCGTGGTCAGCCTGGCGGGTATGGTTGTATCCGGCGCCCGGACGTTGCTGGCGCAGAACCACGCTGCGCTGCTCCAGGCCGGATTTCCGGAAAGTGAGACCATTCGCTACTGTGATGCGCTGGAGAAGGCTTTTGCGCAGATTTCCGCCGGGGAGCAGCCCGCTGCTTCCATCGATGACTACGACCTGCCGGAAGCCTTGAGACAGAATTACAAGCTGGCCATCACCCAGTTCTTGACGCCCTATATGCGATATTTCATCACCCTGGATGCCACGAAGCTGTTGGGGCAGGTCCGCTGTCCCGTATTGGCGCTGAACGGCACCAAGGACACCCAGGTGGATGCAGCCACGAACCTGGGCGCGTTGGAGGAGGGCCTTCCGGCTGCCCGCATTATCCGGTGTGAGGGGCTGAACCATCTGTTCCAGCATTGCCGGACCGGCCTCGCCACCGAATATCGCGAAATCGAGGAGACCATCGCTCCGGAGGTCCTGGAATGGATTGCCGGCTGGATTTAGACACCTCGCCCGGAAAAGGCGGGAAATCCGGGCGACCCCTGGCGATAGAGCTGGGGGTCGCCCGTTTTCAGGGGGTGAAACGGGCGAGGTACCGCTCTTATAGCAGGTGGCCCAGGAACAGCCGCGCCTCTTCGGGGCTGAAGCCCCGGTGGCGGGCGTAGGCGTCCAGTGCGGCGGGACGGAGGCGGCGGATTTCGGGGTAAGTGGCCTGCGGATGGGCGAAGATGAGTCCGCAGATGCTGGCGTCCGGGATCATGGCGCAGGACTCCGTGAGGCGGATTTCCAGGCCTGACGCGCCGGGCAGCAGGGCGAGGATGTCGCGTTTGAGGCTGTGGTCCGGACAGGAGGCATAGCCTGCGGCGGGCTTGATGATCCGCACGGGGGACCCCTCCGGAAGATGGCGGGCGAGTTCGGCGTCCAGCCAGAGCGAGGCCGCTTCGGCGAGGGCCAGGCGCAGCGAGCGCTCCAGCAGGGAATCGTAATTCATGGACGAACAGGCCGGACAGTCGCATCCGCGCGGATGCAGATTCCGGGTCAAGCCCGGAATGGCGGAAGATGTGGCTTGGTAGACAGAAGATTCGGAGCCGACGGCGACCGAGGGGGTCTCGGGGGAATCTTCCCCCGTCATGGCGGAGCGATGGCCAGTGTGCTCCGCAGCGCGGTGCACACTGATTGCGAACATGCCGGCGGCGGATTCAATCCCGTATTCCTCAGGCGCCACGAAATCCGCCAGCGAACGGCCTCCAGGGCCTTCCTGCCGCAGCATCGGCAGGCGCCAGGTCTCGGAGACGAGTTCGTCGCCTTCGGCATGGCAGGCGTCGAAACGGGCCGAGAGGCGGATGTGGCAGCTGCCTCGGATGCGCATGGCGGTGAGCATCGATTCGGCGTCGGAGCGGAGCTGCTGCCGGGGTTGCTTGGAGAGGTCGGAACCTTTCATCCCCCAGATGGCAAAGAAGAGCTTCCAGTCGAAGAACGGAAGGACTTCCGCAATGGAGAGCTCCCGGCAGGGGATGTCTTCGAAGAAGGCCCCGGGGAGGTAACTGCCTGCTGGGAAGGGATGCCCGGTCAAGCCGGGCATGACGGAGGAAGGGGATCCCTTTCCATCATGCAGGCTCCTCAATTCCTCCTGCTTGCGGTGTTCATCCTCCTCCGTCTTTTTCCGGTCGGTCATCAGTCTGCCGGCGAGCACGGCGCAGGCCGAGGCGTCCGGGGCGTAGAAGACGTGGCCATAGAGCGGAGCGAGTTTGACGGCGGTGTGCAGGGCGGAGGTGGTGGCTCCGCCGATCAGAAGCGGCGTCGTGAGGCCGCGGGCGGCCATCTCCCGGCAGAGTTCCTCCATCTGAAACAGGGACGGGGTGATCAGCCCGCTTACGCCGATCAGGTTCGCTCCGACCGCTGCCGCCTGCTCCAGGATGCTCTCCCGGGGGACCATCACGCCGAGGTCCGTGACCTCGAAACCGTTGCAGCGCAGCACGATGCCGAGGATGTTCTTGCCGATGTCGTGGACATCGCCCTGGACCGTGGCCAGCAGAATCCTGGGTTTGGCGGATGCTCCGCCGGCGGCTTCTTCCATGTAGGGCTGCAGGATGGCCACGGCGTCCCGCATCACTTTTGCGGATTTGACCACCTGCGGCAGGAACATCTTGCCTGCGGCGAAGCGCTCTCCGACCAGGGCCATGCCGTCCATCAGCGGCCCCTCGATCACGTCCACCGCGCGGCCTTTCTCCGCCATGGCTTCCAGCAGGTCGGTTTCGGGAATGGTTGTGCCGGCGCAGAGCGCTCTGGCCAGACGCTCAGAGGCAGGGATTCGGGGAGATCCTTCGCTGCGTTCAGGATGACGGGAGGACGGGCATGCGTGTGGGGACGTCGCGGAGGATGGGGTGGAAAAATAATTTCCGTCCACCCGCGAGGAAGCAAGACCGGCCGTTTCTTGCGTCAATGCGATCAAGCGCTCGGTTGCGCCGGCATCCCGGTCCAGGATCACGTCCTCGACGGCGCGCAGCAGCCCCGGATCGACGGCGTCGTAGGGGAGCAGCATCCCTGGGTTGACGATGCCCATGTCGAGGCCTGCAGCTACGGCGTGGTAGAGAAAGACGGCGTGCATGGCCTCGCGGACGGGGTTGTTGCCGCGGAAGGCGAAAGACAGGTTGGAAATGCCGCCGGAGCACAGCGCCCCCGGCAGGTTCTTTTTGATCCAGCGGACGGCCTCGATGAAGTCCACGGCATAGCGGGCGTGCTCCGGAATACCGGTGCCGACAGACAGGACGTTGACGTCGAAGATGATGTCCCGGGGCTCGAATCCCGCCCGCTCCGTCAGGAGCCGGTAAGCGCGGGAGCAGATTTCGATCTTGCGCCCATAGTCGGTGGCCTGTCCCTGCTCGTCGAAGGCCATGACCACCACGGCGGCTCCCAGGCGCCGGATTTCGCGGGCCTTCGAAAGGAAGGCGTCTTCCCCTTCTTTCAGGGAGATGGAGTTGACGATGCAGCGGCCCTGGGTGTTCTTGAGTCCGGCGAGCAGCGTCTCCCAGTGGGAGGAGTCAATCATCAGGGCGGCCTTCAAGACGGTCGGGTCTCCGGCGATGTGGCGGAGGAACCGCTCCATTTCGACGCGGCTGTCGAGCATCGCGTCGTCCATATTGACATCGATGACGGCGGCGCCGTTTTCTATCTGATCCGCCGCCACCTGCAGGGCGGTGTCGTAATCGCCTGCGGCGATGAGTTTCGCAAATTTTCGGGAACCGGCCACGTTGGTGCGCTCGCCGATGTTGGTAAAACGTCGCTGCC
>JAFTGA010000053.1 GCA_017458145.1 Bacteroidales bacterium
ATCTGCATGGACATGTGCATGATCGACGTCACGGGCATTCCCGGCGTGCAGGCGGGCGACACCGTCACCATCTTCGGCGACGACCCGACCGTCGGGGAACTCGCCGGCATCCTCGGGACCATCCCCTATGAGATCCTGACCTCCGTGCCCCGGCTCATCGAGCGCATCATCCTCCGCAATTAATTCCCCTCCGATATGAAGAAAACCCTTACACTCCTCGCCCTGGCGCTCCTCGGCATCGCGGCCGCTGCCCAGCCCCAGGGCAGCATCACCCCGCAGATGCTCTCCGAGATCCGCAAAGGATACGAAGGATCCCCCGCCGACAAGGCCATCCGCAACGCCCTCAACACCACGTCGATTACGGTCCTGTCCGCCAATGCGGAGAACGCCGCGATGATCGACACGGACTTCTCCGACCGCGTGGAGACCTGGGGCATCACCGACCAGAAATCTTCCGGCCGCTGCTGGCTCTTCACCGGACTGAACGTCCTGCGCGCCGCTGCCGCCAAGGAGCACGACCTGGGCGACTTCCGCTTCTCGCAGAACTACAATTTCTTCTACGACCAGCTCGAGAAGGCCAACCTCTTCCTGCAGGCCGTCATCGACACCCGCGACAAAAGCTTCGACGACCGCGAGGTGGACTGGCTGTTCAGCAATCCGATCAGCGACGGCGGCACCTTCACCGGCGTGGCGAACCTCGTGACCAAATACGGCGTGGTCCCCGCGAACGTGATGCCGGAGAGCCTCTCGGCCAACAACACGTCCGCCATGGCCGCGCAGCTCAAGACCCTGCTGCGCCGCGACGGGCTCAAATTGAGAACGCTTCCCGCCCGCGAGCTGCAGCAGGCCAAGACGCAGATGCTCAAGGACGTCTGGCACGTCCTGGCGCTGTGCCTGGGCGTCCCGCCGACGGAATTCACGTGGAAGGGAAAGACCTATACCCCGCAGTCCTTCTACCAGGAGCTGCTGGGCTACGACCTCGAACACAATTATGTGATGCTGATGAACGACCCCTGCCGCGAGTACGGCAAGGTCTATGAGATCCTGTACGACCGCCATCTGTATGACGGGCAGAACTGGCTCTATGTCAACCTCCCGGTCGAGCGCATCAAGGAAATGGCCATCGCCTCCATCAAGGCGAACAAGGCGATGTATTTCTCCTGCGACGTCGCGAAATACCTCGACCGCGCCAGGGGCGTGGCCGACCTGCGCAACTTCGACTACGAGTCCCTGCTGGGCGTGGACCTGTCGATGGACAAGCGCGAGCGCGTGATGACCCACGCCAGCGGCTCCTCCCACGCAATGACGCTCATCGCCGTGGACCTCCAGGACGGAAAGCCGCAGAAATGGATGGTGGAGAACAGCTGGGGCGCCTCCTCCGGCTACATGGGCAACATCATCATGACCGACGAGTGGTTCAATGAGTATATGTTCCGCCTGGTGGTGGAGAAGCAGTTCGTCCCGGCCGACGTGCTGAAGATGCTCGACCAGAAACCGATCCAACTCCCCGCCTGGGACCCGATGTTCCTCGGAGAAGAATAATCCCTATGATACGACTGCCAGACAACACGCCTTTCGGGAGTTACATCGTGCAGCGCTTCATCAAGGAAGGGCTGTACAACGACTCCTACATTGTCAAGGACGAAGACGGCAAGCCGTTTTTCATGAAGTTCTTTGACACGTCGCGGATACCGGACAGGATGCTCACCGAGGGGACGGTGGAGGAAATCGTCCACTGCCGCCAGCTCGTCCATCCCCACATCATCCGGCACGTCTGGGACGGCGCCGGACAGATCAACGGCCGGGGTTTCCAGGTCCTCGTCACAAAGTTCTTCGAGGGCCGGCTCCTGTCGGAGGTGCTCCGCGAAGGCCGGACTTTCTCCGTGCCGGAGGCCAGGGCCATCCTCCTCCCCATCCTGGACGGAATGCTGTATATGCGGGAGCGCGGCCTGAACCACAATGACCTCACGCCCCGCAACATCCTGCTCGAGACGGCGCCGGACGGCAGCGTGACGCCCAAAATCATCGACCTGGGGCACACGCACGGCGACGTGTCGGGAGCCGTCCCCTTCCCGATGGAAGACCTCAACGTGCAATATATGGCGCCGGAGGCCCTGACCGGGGTCTTCCATGCCGGGAGCGACGTCTTCGCCATCACCGCCGTCTTTTATACGATGCTCTTCGGGCGGGCGCCCTGGCCGTGCAGCATCTCGCCGCGGGACTCCTTTTATTCGAAGAAAATCATCGTCGGACGCGCCCGCGAAGCCGCACTGGCCTTCCCCGGCAACGGCCGGACGGACCCGGAGACGGAAGATCTCCTGGCAGCGGGACTGAGCCTGGACAGCAGCCGGCGGCCGGATCTCGCCACGCTGCGCTCGCTCCTCTCCGAGGGCGGCGTGACCGGCAGCGTGTCGCTGAAGCGGGAGCAGACCGCCCCGGCGGCCGGGAAGGCTCCGGACAAGCCGGAAGACCCGGCGGAAAGGACCCGGCCCCGCGAGGACGAGGTCCGGCTGACCGCCCGGCAGAACCGCTCCGGACAGGGCGGCTTCGCCGATGTGGCGGGGATGGGAGCGCTCAAGGAGGAACTGCTCAAGCGCGTGATCTGGGTGCTCCGGGACAAGGAGAAAGCGTCCAAATACCGCCTGCTGCCGCCCAACGGCATGCTGCTCTACGGCCCGCCGGGCTGCGGCAAGACCTTCTTCGCCAAGAAGTTCGCCGAGGAATCCGGATTCAATTATTTCCTTGTCAACGGCTCCGACCTCGGCAGCACCTACATCCACGGCACGCAGGGCAAGATCGCCGACCTCTTCAAAAAGGCGGAGCAGAACGCCCCGTCCGTGATCTGCTTCGACGAATTCGACTCGTTCGTGCCCGCCCGCGGATCCGATTCCGCACGCAACCGCGCCGAGGAAGTCAATGAGTTCCTCTCCCAGCTGAACAACTGCGCCGAACGGGGCGTGTTCGTGATCGGCACGACCAACCGCATCGACATGATCGACCCGGCCGTCCTGCGCAAAGGCCGCATGGACCTCAAATACGAGATCCCCGCCCCGGATTCCGAGACGCGCGCGGCCATGTTCGCCCTGTATCTGAAAGACCGTCCGGTGTGCGAAGGCATCGACCCGCAGCGGCTTTCCCTCTTGACGGGCGGATATGCCTCCTCCGACATCGCGTTCATCGTCAACGAGGCAGCCATGGTGGCCGCCCTCTCCGACGAGCCGATCTCCCAGCAGATCCTGGAAGAGTCCATCCGCTGCAACCCGTCTTCCCTCGCCGCCCCGAAGCGGCCCAGAATCGGTTTCAACAACTAAATCCCCCGTATATGTCCAAGAGTGAATTCGAAAAATACGCAACCCTGGGCCGTGGAATCAATCCCCTCACCCTGCGCAGCTACCAGGCGGCGACGAATGAGTACATCAACCCGACCATCATCGAAGAGCGCCCGCTCAACGTGGCCTCGATGGATGTGTTCAGCCGGCTGATGATGGACCGCATCATCTTCCTCGGCGTCGGCATCGACGACGATGTCGCCAACATCATCCTGGCCCAGCTGCTGTTCCTCTCCTCCGTGGATGCATCCAAGGAGATCTCCCTCTACATCAACAGCCCGGGCGGTCAGGTGTCCAGCGGCCTGGCGATCTACGACACGATGCAGATCATCCAGCCCGACGTGGCCACGATCTGCACGGGCATGGCGGCTTCGATGGCCTCCGTGCTACTCTGCGCGGGCACGCCCGGCAAGCGCTCCGCCCTGCCGCACGCCCGCGTGCTGATCCACCAGCCGATGGGCGGGGCTCGGGGTCAGGCCTCCGACATCCTGATCGCCGCCAAGGAAATCGAGAAGACGCGTCAGGAGCTCATCTCCATCATCGCCGAACACAGCGGACAGCCCTACGACAAGGTCTTCGCCGATGCCGACCGCGATTTTTGGATGAGTTCCGAAGAAGCCCGGGAATACGGCATGATCGACCGCATCCTCACGCGGCAGAAATAGCCGCACGCACAAAACAAAAGAATGCCGGCCCGTCGGGTCGGCATTCTTTCTGGGGCCGGGTAACTACCAGCGGTCCTCGGAAGAAACGGTGAGCTTCTTGCGGCCGTGGGCGCGACGGGCTGCGAGGACCCGGCGTCCGTTCGGCGTGCTCATGCGCTCGCGGAAGCCGTGCTTGTTGACACGCTTGCGATTGGAGGGTTGATAAGTCCTTTTCATATCTTCTATTTTTAATTTTCAGATTTGGGAGGGCAAAGGTAATCTTTTCCGATTTCAATTACAAATTTTTCTGCAAAATATTCATCTTTCAACCATTCATCGATCCTCCAGCAGCGGATCCGGCCCGGCTCCACGCGGCATTTCCGGACCAGCTCCGAGATCTCCGCATTCACGTCTCCCCCCTTGAGATAAAGGATGCTCCGGCGGAATCTCCCCTTCACCCACGGATAGAAATTGTCCAGCGAAGTGACGGCCCGGGAGACCACCCAGTCGAAAGTCCGGCCGAGCGACTCGGCCCGGGCATTGACGCACTCGACGTTGGTCAAGCCGAGGCCGTCGGCCACCGCCTGCGCCACCCGGATCTTCTTGCCGATGGAGTCGCAGAGGGTGAAATGCGCGCCGGGGAATGCGTCGGCGAGCGGAATGCCGGGGAATCCCCCGCCCGTGCCGAGGTCCAGGATCCGGGATCCGGAGAAACCGCCCGGATAAAAACGGTCCACGTATTCGGCGATGGCGAGCGAGTGAAGGATGTGGTGCTCGTAGAGAGCGTCGATGTCCTTGCGGGACACGACGTTGATCCGCTCGTTCCACTCCCGGTAGAGCGCGATCATCTGGGCGTATTGTCCGGCCGTCTTCATCAGTCTCTGTTGCGCAGGTGCACGTCCAACTGCGGGAACGGGAAGCGGATGCCCGCCTGCGGGAGCTCCGTGTAGATCCGCTCGTTGAGACTGTAATACACGGTCCAGTATTCGCTGCCGCGCACCCACACGCGGATCAGGAAGTCCACCGAACTGGCGGAGAGCGCCTTGACGGCGATGAGCGGATCCGCCGCCCCCGGGGTCGCGGCGTCCAGCAGGCGCGGATCCTCCCGGACGATCGAGAGGAGCTTTTCCTTGCAGGCAGCGGCGTCGGTGCCATATTCCACGCCCACCACGAGATCGATCCGCCGGAGCGGGAAGCTACTGTAGTTCACCACGTTGCCGCTGGACAACGCGCCATTGGGCAGGATGACCTTGCGGTTGTCGATGGTGGTCAGGTGCGTGCCGACGATCGTCACTTCGGTCACGGTCCCGGCATAGCCCAGCGCCTCGATGTAATCGCCCGCCTTGAAGGGCTTGAAGGCCATGATCATCAGGCCGCCGGCGAAGTTCTGCAGCGTGCCGCTGAGGGCCATGCCGATAGCCATTCCGCCCGCTGCCAGCAGGGCGGCGAGCGAGGTGGTGTTGACGCCGAGCGTCCCGACGATGACGACGATCAGCAGGACGGTCAGGGCGATGGAGACGAAACTGGAAATGAACGAGGCCATCGCCCGGTCCGTGCGCTTGCGCTCGAACATCCGCTGGAGGGCATTCTTGACGCGCTTGATGAGCCAGGCGCCGACGAGATAGATGACCAGGGCCGCCAGGACCTTGAGCCCGAAATGGACGGCCTGCCGCCCGAGGGCCTGCAGGGCCGTGCCGGGATCGGCGGCCAGCATCTCGGTGAACTGCCGCCACGCCACCCGCGCGGAATCCGCCCGGCTGGCAATCTCCTCTTTCGTGATGGGGGAGGTCTGTGTTATAAGAGGTAGCAACATATCAGGTGCAAAAATACTTTTTTCTCGCCAAAAATTCGTAACTTGCCAAGGATTTTTACCCGCAAAACCAATCAACGCATAATGAAACACCCGATCCTCCTACTCGCAGCCGCCTGCATCCTGCTCGCCGGTGCCTGCACGCCGAAACAGCCGGCCGAAGAGAAGCCTGTCGTCATGAACGACTCCAACACGCCCCTGCACCTGCTGCAGCCCGACTACAAGATTCCCTACGGCGTTCCCGCGAAGGAAGCCGTCAAGGCCGACCTGGACCGCATCCTGAAATTCGTGGATGCCGAGACGCCCTGGCAGCCGGGCGAGGACGGGGAGATCCCCCGCGGCGCTTTCCGCCTGACCAGTTATGAGTGGGGCGTGACCTACTCGGCGATGCTCGCCGCGGCCGCCACCAGCGGCGACAAGGCCTATTCCGACTATGTTTACAACCGCCACAAGCTCCTCGCGGAGCAGGCGGAGGAATACCGCGCCACCGGCGGCAAGCCCGCCCACAAGATCAGCGTGGTGATGACCCCGCACGCGCTGGACGACTGCGGCGCCGTCTGCGTGTCGATGATCAAGGACCAGATCGCCCATCCCGAGCTGGAGCTCCGTCCGCTGATCGACCTTTACGCCGACTATATCATGAACAAGGAGTTCCGCCTGAAGGACGGCACGCTGGCACGCAACCGCCCGCAGCTCAACACGGTCTGGCTGGACGACATGTTCATGGGCATCCCGGCCCTCGCCTGGTACGGCAAGCTGACCGGCGACAAGAAGTATTTCGACGAGGCGGTCCGCCAGATCCGCCTCTTCAAGGAGAAGATGTGGGTCCCGGAGAAGAACCTCTTCCGCCACGGATGGGTGGAGGCGATGGACGAGCACCCCGCTTTCCACTGGGGCCGCGCCAACGGCTGGGCCATCCTGACGATGTGCGACGTGCTGGACGCCCTGCCGCAGGACCACCCCGGCCGCGCCGAGATCCTGGACCTGTTCCGCAAGCACGTCAAGGGGCTCGCCGCCCTGCAGAGCAGCGAGGGGTTCTGGCACCAGCTGCTGGACCGCAGCGACTCCTACCTGGAGTCCTCCGCCACGGCCATCTACGCCTACTGCTTCGCCCACGGCATCTGCGAGGGCTGGCTCCACCCGCTGGAGTACGGTCCCGCCACGCTTCTGGCCTGGGACGCCGTGTCCACCAGCATCGATGAGCAGGGCATGGTCCACGGCACCTGCGTCGGCACCGGCATGGCCTTCGACCCGGCTTTCTACTACTACCGCCCGGTGAGCCCCTACGCCGCCCACGCCTACGGCCCCGCGATCTTCGCCGGCGCCGAGGTGCTCCGCCTGCTGGCCAAATACCACCCGCGCATGAACGACAGCGCGATCCAGTTCTATTACGAAGACTATTCCGACAAGGGTCCGATCTTCAGCGTCGGACAGTAAATGATGAAAAGATTCCTCTTCCTGTGCCTTGCCCTGCTGGCAGCGGGGCAGGCGCTTTCCGGCCAGCAGCACGCCTGGCAGGGCATCCACCGCACTCCGCTGTCCGAAGCGGAAGGGCAGTTCGCCGAGCCGCCCGCAGAATTCGCCAGCCACGTGATCTGGGGCTGGGAAGGGCCGATGGACCTGCAGACCATCCGCCGCGACCTCGACTCCATCAAGACCAAGGGCTTCCGCTCCGTGATCTTCGAAGCCGGCTACCGGCTGCCGTATGAATACCTCTCCGAGCAGTGGTTCGAAGGCATCCGCACC
>JAFTGA010000017.1 GCA_017458145.1 Bacteroidales bacterium
CGCACTGACGGCTTTCAGGTTCTTGACGATCAAATGCACAGGAAGAGTTGGCGTCGCACGCATGAATATATGCACGTGGTCCGGCATTACTTCCATCGTCTCAATCCTACAGTCCATCCCTTCCGCAACTTGCGGCAGTATCTCTTTCAACCTTTGCTCTACTTCGTTGATGAGTACTTTGCGACGATACTTGGGACACCAGATGATGTGGTAACTGATGTTCACTACTGAAGTGATATGATGCGCCAGTTTCTTCATTTCGTTACATACAAATGTAACGATTATTTTTCGAAATTCCAAGAATTTCGCGCCCTTTCATCCCACGATTGAAATCGTGGGTTTTCCCGGGCGAATTTCATAAAACCGTGCCCCGGCGACCAGGGCCGGGAAAGAGGCTTTCTTTGAGAAAAACTACAGCTGGAGCGCCGCCAGCAGCGGCAGGAGGAAAAGTCTTTTCGTCATCATACTGCAAATATAGCGGATACGGCAGTATTATTCCAAGCTTTTGCTTATATTTGCCCCGATGAACATGCTTCGCAATAGAAGGCTCTGCGCCGCCCTGCTGCTGTCGGTCCTGGTCCCGGCCATCCTGGCGTCGTCCTTCCACCGGCATCAGCCCGCAGCGCAGACGGATGCCGTCTGCGAAGCCTGCGAGCATCATCTTCCCCATCCGGGACACATGGGCGACGGAGGCCTGGACCATGACTGCCTCTTCTGCCACTTCCTGGCCGTCCTTTTCCTCCCGGTTCCGGTCCTGCTCATTTCCGACAGCGTCCGGCGCGCCGCCCGCCTGTCCGGTGCGGTCCGCCGGCTCAGGTTCCTGTCCGGACCCGCCGTCCGCGCAACCCGGGGGCCACCTGCCCTGCTTTGTCTCTGATTTTCCGGGGCTTACCCCGGACCTCCCCTGCCTGCCCGCCAACCTGGCTGGCAGCATTTCCGATTATTCATCCAACAGACAAAGCACATGAGAAAGATAGTCACTTTCCTGCTGCCGCTGTGCCTGTACGGCACCGTGGCAGCACAGGAACTGCCCGATTCAACGGACATCTTCTATTATCACCTGAACCTGGAATCCGCCGTCATCACCGGCCTGACCGGCGAGACGCGCGTCCGCGAGACGCCGGCCCCGGTCTCGCTCATCACGCCGACCGAGCTCCGCTCCCGGACCGCCACCAACCTGATCGGGGCCGTCGCCCGGGAGCCGGGCCTGGCGGAGATCACCACCGGCGGCGGCATTTCCAAGCCGGTCATCCGCGGCCTGGGCTACAACCGCGTGGTTGTCGTGCACGACGGCATCCGGCAGGAAGGCCAGCAGTGGGGCGACGAACACGGCATCGAGATCGATGGTGCCGGGGTCTATGCCGTCGAGATCGTCAAGGGTCCTGCCAGCCTGATGTACGGCTCCGACGCCCTTGCGGGCGTGATCGTCTTCCAACCGGCACCCATCCTCCCGGACGGCACCGTGGCCGGTGCAATCAGCACCGGCTTCCAATCCAACAACGGCCTGCTGGAGTACTCGCTCAACTGCACCGGCCAGCAGAAAGGCGTGGTCTGGGACGCCCGCTTCACCGACCGCTATGCCCATGCCTGGCACAACCGGGCCGACGGGACGGTGCCCAATTCCGGCTTCCGGGAGCGCTCGGCTTCCGCCATGGCCGGGCTGCACCGCAACTGGGGCTGGTCGCACCTGCGCCTGAGCTGGTTCCACCTCACGCCGGGTATCATCGAGGGGGAACGCGACCCGCAGACCGGCCGGCTGGAGGAAGGCGCAACCGGCTACCGCCCCGGCCTCCCCTTCCAGCAAGTCCGCCACGCCAAAGCCGTGCTGGACAACAGCATCTATCTGCCGGCCGGCAAGGTCCGCCTGACCCTTGGCTGGCAGCTGAACCGCCGGGAAGAATATGAAGAATCTCCCGACGCTTATGGTCTCTGTTTCAATCAGAACACGCTCAATTACGATTTCAAATACCTGTCCGACAGTCGGAACGGGTGGAAATACACCGCCGGGCTGGGCGGTATGTACCAGGTCTCTGACAATCTGGGCGACGAATTCCTGATTCCGGCCTACCGGCTTCTGGACGCCGGCTTTTTCGCCACCCTTTCCTGGGCAGCCGGTCCCTGGAATTTCTCCGGCGGCATCCGGGGTGATCTTCGCAGCCTGCACAGCCTGCCCCTGGAAGAGGACGGAGTCCCGCGTTTCACGGAATTCCGCCGCCTTTTCACCGGACTCACCGGAAGCATAGGTGCAGTGCTCAGTCTGGGTGAACGCTGGCAACTGCGTGCCAACCTGTCCCGCGGCTTCCGCGCCCCGAACCTCGCGGAACTCGGCTCCAACGGCGAGCACGAAGGCACTTTCCGTTATGAGTTGGGCGACAAGGACCTGCAACCGGAATACAGCCTCCAGGGAGATCTCGGGCTGGGCTACGAAGGTACGTTCCTGTCCGCCCGGCTGGCCCTGTTCGCCAACCGGATCCGAAACTATATCTTCCTCGCCAGGACGGCGGACGGAGAGACGCCCATATACAGCTACCGGCCGGGCAATGCCGGACTGCGAGGACTTGAGGCGGAACTGGACTGGCATCCTGTGCACCGCTTGCATCTGGGCGGCAGTTTCTCCTATGTCTTCGGACAGCTGGAGGGCGGCGGCCCGCTTCCGATGATTCCGGCACCCCGGCTGCAACTGGAGGGCAAATATGAATTCACCCATGGAGGGAAAATCCTGGACAACAGCTTTATCGCCGTCTCTCTGGACTGGAACTTCCGCCAGGATCGAATCTATTCGACCGGAGGCACGGAAACGCCCACGCCCGCATATGCCCTGCTGAGCCTGTCCGCCGGCACGGACATCACCGTACGTGGAAAGCGCATCGTCAGCCTGCTGCTGTGTCTGGAGAACATCACGGACACCGTGTACCAGAACCATCTGAGCCGCTTGAAATATGCGGACATCAACCCGCTCACCGGCCGGCAAGGCATCTCGGGGATGGGCCGAAACGTATGCCTGAAGATCCTGGTCCCCTTCGGAAAGCAGTGAAGTGGACGAATATTCCGGCAAAATGCATATATTGCAGTCTGAATTTGTTTGTACCATGGTCAGCAAGAGAATACTCTACTATGTCGCGACGGCGATCTGGGCCGTCCCCGGCATCATCATCACCGTCAAGGGGATCGGCGCATACTGCGCGATGCCTGCCGCCAGGCTCTGGTGGCTGCTGCCGTGCACGGCCGCCGTGCTGTGCGGCTTCTTCTTTATGTTCCGCAAGATCGCGCGCAAGTACTGCACCCGCATCGCCGCCCTGCCGGAGCGGACGACGGTCTGGCAGACCTTTCCGCTGCGCGGGTGGATCCTCATCGTGTTCATGATGGGCCTGGGGATGGCGCTCAAAATCATCGGCGTGCCCGCCGAGTTCACCGCCTCTTTCTATTCCGGACTCGGACCGATGCTGCTCTACGCCTCAGTCATTTTCCTGCAGAACGGCCTGCGCAGTCAGTGACGGCCACATCGCGGGACAGCAGTCCGCGCCATCTGCGTATGATCCGGAAGGCGTGCCGTTTGCCGAATCCGGTTTTTCTTTTTTTCAGGTTTCTATTATCTTTGTGGCATGATGATCCGCAAACGTTTTCCCCTCCTTCCGCTGCTGATGGCGGCAATGCTGCTGGTTGCCGTGCGCCCGGCGAAGGCCCAGACTACCCTGACTTTCCAGCTTTCCCCGGACGGGGAGGCGACGCTGACCGCCTTCCTGCCCGAGCACCCCGACGGCCGGGCGATCCTGGCCTTCCCCGGCGGAGGATACCGGCAGACCAGCATCGGCAACAATGCCCAATGGGCACCGCTTTACAACAGCTTGGGCATCAGCTATTTCATCCTGAAATATCGGATGCCCCAGGGACACCCGGAGACGACGATCGGGGATGCCGAGGCCGCCATGCGCCTGATTCTGGACCATGCGGAACACTGGGGCATCAACCCGGGGCGCATCGGCGTGATGGGCACATCCGCCGGCGGACACCTCGCCACGACGATGGCCACCTCCGCGCCGGAACCCCTGCGTCCGGCTTTCCAGATCCTCTTCTACCCGGTCATCACCTTCGGAGAAGGCTGCCACAAGGGCTCCCGGGACAATTTTCTAGGGGAGAAGGCCTCCGACCCCGCGCTAATCGGGCGCTATTCCTCCGAAAAGCAGGTCACGGAGGCCACGCCGCCCGCCATCATCTTTGCCAACAGCGACGACCGTGGCGTCCCGCCTGAGTTCAACGCGGCCGCCTACTACATTGCCATGACGCTCAAGGGGTGCAGCGCCTCCCTGCACATCTATCCCGAAGGCGGCCACGGCTGGACCTTCGCCTCTGCCTACCGCTACCACGACCAGGCGGTCGAAGAACTGACGGCCTGGCTGCAGGCGCTCCGGCTGTAAGGCACCGGCAGCAGATGCTTCCGGAAAGGCCCTGGACGGATCAGGCCCGCCCGCATCGGAAAGAGGAGGTCAATGCCTGTTGTCCAAAATAGGGTAAAAGCGTATCTTTGCAGGATGCAATCCAAGAAAGTCCCCGATAAGATCGAAGTGCGCGGAGCCCGCGCCCACAATCTCAAAAATATTGACGTGGACATCCCGCTCGGGAAGATCGTCGGCATCGCCGGCGTGTCGGGCTCGGGCAAGTCTTCGCTCGCCCTGGGCGTCATCTACGCCGAGGGCTCCCGGCGCTATCTGGAATCCCTGTCCACCTACACCCGTCGCAGGATGACGCAGGCCAGCCGGGCGCAGGTGGATGAGGTGCGCTATGTGCCGGCCGCGCTGGCGCTGCACCAGCGGCCCGGCGTGCCCGGCATCCGCAGCACCTTCGGCACGATGTCCGAGCTGCTCAACAGCCTGCGCCTGATGTTCTCCCGCCTGGCCAGCCACCGCTGCCCGGGCGGCCACTACCTCGAGCCCACCCTCGCCGTGGCCGCCGAGCAGGAGCTGGTCTGCCCGGAGTGCGGAGCGCATTTCTACGCCCCGGGGGCGGAGGAACTGGCTTTCAACAGCCAGGGGGCCTGCCCCAAATGCGGCGGCACCGGCACCGTCTGGACCGTGGACGAGTCCACGCTCGTGCCGGACGAATCCCTGACCATCGACGAGGGCGCCGTGGCCCCCTGGGGATCGCTGATGTGGTCGCTGATGAAAGACATCGCCCGCGAGATGGGCGTGCGCACGGACATCCCCTTCCGGGACCTGACGCCGGAGGAGAAGGAAATCGTCTATCACGGCCCGGCCGAGAAGCGCCACATCATCTACAAGAATGAGAAGACCAACGGCTTCGCCGAGATGGACTTCACCTACTACAGCGCCGTCTATTCGGTGGAGAACGCCCTCGCGAAGGTCACGGACGAGAAAGGGATGAAGCGCGTGGAGAAGTTCCTGCGCCAGGATCCCTGCCCCGAATGCGGCGGCACGCGCCTGTCGGATGCCGCCCGTGCCCCGCGCCTGCGCGGCATCAGCCTCGCGGACGCCTGCCGGATGACGCTCGCCGAGCTCATCGACTGGGTGGACGGCGTGCCGGCCTCACTGCCGGAGCCGATGCGGCCGATGGCCGAACGCATCTGCGAATCCTTCCAGGACACCGCCCGGCGGCTGGTGGACCTCGGGCTGAGCTACCTCAGCCTCGACCGCGCCGCCGCTACACTTTCAACCGGTGAACGGCAGCGCGTACAGCTGGCCCGGTCGGTGCGCAACCGCACCACAGGCGTGCTCTACGTGCTGGACGAGCCGTCCATCGGCCTGCATCCCTCGAACCTCGAGGGCCTCACCGGCGTCATGGACGACCTCGTGGCGGACGGCAATTCCGTGGTCCTCGTGGACCACGACACCCAGGTGCTTTCGCACGCGGACTGGATCATCGAGCTGGGCCCGGATGCGGGCGCCGGCGGCGGAACGGTCCTCGCGCAAGGTTCCGTCGCGGACATCCGCAGCAACCCTGTCTCGAAGATCGGGCCGTTCCTGGAGGTTCCGGGGCAAGCCCGGAATGACGCGCGGCTTGCCCCGGAACCTCCTGCCGAAGGCCTCTTCGCCGAAGGCACGATCCGGCTGCACACTGGCGCGATCCACACCGTCCACCCCCTGGAGGTGCGTTTCCCGAAGGGGCGCCTGTCTGTCGTGACGGGCGTATCGGGCTCGGGCAAGACGACGATGATCCTCGAGAGCCTCATTCCCGGGCTGCAGGCCGCCATCGCGGGCAAGCCCCTGCCCGCCCACGTCCTGTCGGCGCAGGCCCCGGGCATCACGCAGGTCAAGCTCATCGACGCCACCCCCATCGGCATCAACGTCCGCTCGACCGTGGCCACCTACGCGAATATCCACGACGAACTGCGCAAGGTCTATGCGCGCAGCGACGACGCGAAACAACGCGGCTGCAAGGCCGGCGACTTCTCCTACAACACCGGCTCGCTCCGCTGCCCCACCTGCGACGGCACGGGCAGCATCAGCCTGGACGTGCAGTTCCTCCCGGACGTGGACATCCCCTGCCCCGACTGCCGCGGCTCCCGCTACGGCCGTCTGGCACACGCCATTCACCGCCGGAAGAAGTCCGGCGAATCCCTGTCGCTGCCGGAACTGATGGACCTCAGCATCGACGAAGCCCTGTCCGAGTGCGCCGACCTGCCGCTGGTGCATTCACGCCTGCAGGTGCTGCACGACTTGGGCCTGGGCTATCTCACCCTCGGCGAGGCCACCCCCAGCCTGTCCGGCGGCGAGGCGCAGCGCCTCAAGCTCGCCAGCGAGATGGGGCGCGGCCAGGGCGACACCGTCTTCGTCTTCGACGAGCCGACGATCGGCCTGCACCCGCTGGACGTGCAGACGCTCCTGGGAGTCTTCCGCCACTTGATTGCCCAGGGCGCCACCGTGATCGTCATCGAGCACGACCTGGACGTGATCCGCAGCGCCGACTATATCGTGGACATGGGACCCGGCGGGGGCCTGCAGGGCGGACGCATCGTCGCCGCCGGCACGCCGCAGGAAGTCGCCGCCAACTCCGACAGCCTCACCGGACGCTATATTTGATGTCATGAAGAAGTCTCGCCTGCTCTGCCTGCCTGTCCTGCTGTGCTGCGTGTTCCCCGCGGCGGCGCAGGTCGTGCAGCGCCAGCAGGAAGAGAAAGAACCTGAGCAGTTGGAGGCCGCCACCATCCAGTCCCGCCCCAAGCGCAGGGAACTGGTGCTCCCGCAGATGAGCATGGAACGGGTGGACGCCTCGCTGATGCAGCGCCTCCCCACCCTGATGGGCGAGGCGGACATCATCCGGGTGATCCAGATGATGCCGGGCGTGCAGACGCCCAGCGAAGGCGCCACCGGATTCAGCGTGCGCGGCGGCGGCGTGGACCAGAACCTCGTCCTAATGGACGGCGCCCCGATCTACAACAGCGGCCATTTCCTGGGCTTCCTGTCGATGTTCAACGGCAACGCCATCCGCAGCGCAGACCTCTACAAGGGCGATTTCCCGGCCCAATACGGCAGCCGGCTCGCTTCGGTGCTCGACATCTCCACCCGCGACGGCGACAAGCAGCGTTTCGGCGGCAACCTCTCCGTCGGGCTCATCACCTCCAAGATCTTTCTCGAAGGCCCCATCGTGCGGGACAAGCTCTCGTTCATGCTCTCCGCCCGCCGGACCTACGTGGACCTCTTCTTTCCCCTGCTCGGCGAGCACATCCCGGAAGGGACGCGGATGTTCTTCTACGACGCCAACGCCCGCCTCAGCTGGACCGTCGGTGAGCGGGACCGCCTGTATCTGAGCGCGTTCAGCGGCAGCGACATCTTCGGTTTCAGCATGGACAATTTCGACCTCGGGAAGATGGAGTTCGGCAACGCCAACCACACCCAGTCCCTGCGCTGGAACCACGTCTACACCCCGACGCTCAGCTCCGACGTCGTGCTCTACCACACGCTGTTCCGCAACAGCGTGGGCGCGGACATGGAATCTGCCGCCTTTGACTACCGGCAGGGCATCCGGGAGACCGGGCTCAAGGCCGGCTGGTCCTGGTTCCCCAGCGAGCACAACACCCTGCGCGCCGGCGTGCAGGTGGCCTGTTTCGACATCACGCCGGGCGTGACCGAGCCCCGCTCCGAGACCACGCTCGTCAACCGCATCGAAATGCCGCACATCCACGCCCTACAGCCGGCCGTCTATGTGCAGGACGAGCAGAAATTCGGGCGGCTGACCCTGCGCGCGGGACTGCGCTTCACCAGTTTCACCACCCTCGGCGAGACCGAGCAGCGCTACTTCGATCCCGTCACGCACGCATTCACGGAAGCCGTCTCTTTCGGGAAATGGCAGCCCATCCAAACCTATACGGGCCTGGAGCCGCGCCTAAGCGCGTCCTTCTCCATCCTGCCCGACCTCTCGCTCAAGGCCGCCTGGTCCCGGACCTACCAGTATCTCCAGCAGGCGCGCGTGAGCATCACCGGCAGCCCGGTGGACACCTGGTTCACGGCTTCGCCGAACGTGACGCCGCAGCGCTCCGACCAGTACACCTTCGGCGTCAACGCCCTGTTCGCCGACCAGGCGCTGACCCTCTCGCTGGAAGGTTTCTACAAAGACAACCGGGGCGCGATGGACTTCGTCGAGAACGCCGGCATCGTGCTGGACAACCCGGACCGCGAAGGGCTGCTGCGCTTCGGCACCTCCCGCGCCTACGGCACGGAACTGATGCTCAAGTACGACTTCCCGCGCTGGAGCGGCTGGCTCGCCTACACCTGGTCCCGCGCCTGGTTCGACATCCCGGAGCTGAACGGCGGCAAGCCCTACCCTTCCCCGCTCAACCACGAGCACGCCGTCAACTTCGTGCTCTCCTATGAGATCTCCCCCCAGCTGTCCGCCTCGGCGCAGTGGGTCTTCTACAGCGGCGCGCCGACCACCTACCCCGTGGGACGCTTCAACTACCAGGGCGTCTGGAAGCCCGTCTATTCCACCCGCAACGAGGACCGGCTTCCGGACTACCACCGGCTGGACCTGGCGCTGACCTGGCGCACGAAGGGGCGCGTGGAGGGCCGGCGCTGGAGCGGCGAGTGGAACCTGTCGTTCTACAACGCCTACGCCCGGCACAACGCCTGGACGATCGCCTTCTCCTACAACCGCCAGAAAGAGCAGGCCCAGTCCGTGAAGATGTACCTGTTCAGCGTGATCCCGTCCGTGTCCTACAATATCAAGTTCTGAGTGCAATGAAGAAACTGATCCTCCCCATCCTGTTGCTGCTCCTTGCCGCCTGCACGGAGCTCGTGGACCTGCGCTCGCGCTCGGACTACCGCGACTACCTCTGCGTGCAGGCCATCCTGACCGACCGCGCCGACCAGCCCCAGCGGGTGATCCTGAGCCGGACGGTGTCGTATTACGAGGACGAGGATCTGCCGATGGTGGCAGGCGCCTCGGTGTCCGTGAACGGCGTGGACTTCACCGAGGCGATACCCGGCGTCTATGAGGCGCCGGAGGGCTACGCCTGCACGCCCGGGGAGACCTACCGCCTGCAGGTGGACCTGCCGGACGGTACGCACTGCGAGTCCGAGACCACGATGCCCGTGCCGGGCTTCCGCCTGGACGCCGTGGACTACGCCTACGCCGGCAACAAGGCCAAGGGCATCGACAGCCTCTGGACGCTGGCCATCTGGGGGCAGGACGCCCCCACGGACGACTACTACCGCATCACGGTCGGGGTGAACGGCAGCTTTTATCCTTTCCAGCTCACCGAAACCATCAATGACAAGTATTTCAACGGCAACGAAGTCAAAGGTTTCCTGATCACCACCCTGATGCAGACGGCCTCGATGCGCAAGCGCTACGGCGACTGCTTCAAGTACCTGGAGACCGGCGACGTGGTCACCCTCGAGGCCCTGACCCTCGACAAGGAATACTACGACTTCCTGACAGCACTTGCCTTCAGCGGCGTCTCCATCCCCATCCTCTCGCCCCAGCCCGCCAACGTCCCGACCAACATCCGGGGCGAACACGTCCTCGGCTGGTTCGCCGTCTGCCCCGTCACTTCCGCGTCCGTCACCGTCGACGACCCCTTCCGGCCCTACTACAGGCGGCTCCTGACGGGCTCCTGACGGGTATGTTTTTTGCAGCGAAATCAAGTATGCGCAAGATGTTGCACCTGTTTCTGTCCGCAGTCCTCGGCCTCTCCGTCCCCGGGGTTGCGGCGTTGGCACAACAGGTGGACACCACGGGAATCTACGGCGAGCGGAAAGACTCGCTCAGCGCAGCCGTGTTCACGGTCCGCACGGAAATCATCTCCGCCTCCGGCTTGATGAAGATGGCCTGCTGCAACCTGTCGGAAAGTTTCGAGAACTCCGCCAGCGTGACGGCCGTCAGGCAAATGTTGAAGGATTACCCGCAGTCCCGCGTCCAGGACATCTACAAGAGTTTCTGTCAGGACAATCTCGGTCCGGGGCACCTGATTCCGGATCCGGAGTATGCCCGGAACTATCTGCGCGAAGAGCTCGCGGCCATGCGCGAGGATCTGGACAGCGGCCGCTATGAAGCACCGGCGCGGATGTACGCCCCCGTAGGCGACCAGGGCAATTATGTCCGGGTGGACCTCGCCGTGGTGCTGGACGGTCTGGTCAGCGAAGAAGACCTGCTGGATGCGTTCGTCAGGAGTGCAAACGAAGGCCGGAAGGTCCCTGCGGAGCAGTGGGTGGACAAATGGAACGGGCTCTCGGGAATCCTCCGAAGAGACTTCTCCGCCATCCCCGATGCGCAAAGGGACATTCAGAGGATCGACTCCCTGGTCCGGGAAGGACATCTCATCCTGCATCACAGCATCGCCTTCGAGCAGGCATACCATCCCCATTACCGGATCATCGCAAAAGACATCTTCGAGACCGAACTCAAACCCCGTATAGACCGATGACCTCCACGAAACGACTCTCCAGGATCAAGAAGATGGAAGATGACTTCAACCGCGTCCGGGAAGTCATCCGGACGCTGGACGGAGCCCTCGCGGATTACGAAGCCGTCCGGCAGCGGATCAGCCGGCTTGCCGGCTATCAGGAATCCGGCCAGTGGCTCAGCGATTTCGAGGCGGACGGGCGCGGCGAACTTCCGGGATATCCGGACCTGCCACGCGGCGTTCTCTCCGAAGACGGATTGGATGACCTCCTGCGAGAAATCGCAGACGTACGCTCACGGATGCAGGCGCTGGTCAAATAACGGTTAAAATGCCGGCATCCGCTGCCGGCAGGACTATCTTTCCGGTTCCCGGTGCGCCCGGCCCTGCATCAACGCCGGATGCCAGACGCGCAGGTAGTTGCGCAGGCCGCCCTCCCCGACGCCGCACCGCGCGGCGATCTCGACGTAGGTCAGCTCCGTCTCCTGCACCAGCCGCAGCGCTTCGGCGTATTTCGCCACCGTCTCCGGCTTGGGCTCGCGGTGCGCGCCGTTGCCGCCCCGCTGCCCCCGCGCCACCTTC
>JAFTGA010000054.1 GCA_017458145.1 Bacteroidales bacterium
AGAAGCTCAATGCCATTCTGATCGAACCGATTCTCAATCTCCGGCTGCCGTAGGACGGTATTGATAGCCCTCCGTTCGACATCATCAAAGCAATGACAGATCAGCTTCAAGGCATCGGCGGGAGCCGCGGCGATGAAATCCCGTACGCTGACGGGCTCGCTGATCTGCGGGATGGCGGCCTTGAGCGATTGTTTCGTCGCGGACAGGGCGAGCCGCCTCAGCCGCTCCGTCTTGAGGGCCTTGCGCTCCGAACGTTCGCCGATCACCGGCGCGATCACGTCCACGCCGATCTCCGTGGCTTTCTCCACGAACCACTCGAAACGGTCGATGTTCTTGGTCGGGCAGACCGCCATCGTCAGGTGGTAGGGATGCGCGCCGAAACCGGGCACCCGTCCGGTGACGACGGCCTCGGCGCCCTTGGCGTCTGCAATCTCCAGGGTGCAGCGATAGAGCGTGCCCTGCCCATCGATGACCGAAATCGCATCGCCGGCCCGGTGCCGCAGCACGCGGACGCAATGCGCAGATTCATCGGCGTCCAGCCGGACGCGGGTGCCGCTGATGTCGTCAGAGAAGAACAGTTCCATCGGCTATTTGAACAGGGCTTTGACCAGCGCGGGCACGTCGGCGACCTTGATCACCCGGATGCCCTCGGGCTTGACCTCCACCTTGGCGAAGGAGGAGACGAAAATCTTCTTGAATCCCAGCCGGGCGGCTTCCTGCACGCGGCGGTCGATCTGCCCCACGGGACGGATCTCGCCGCTCAGGCCCACCTCGCCGGCGAAGCAAACGTCCGACGGGATGGCGAAATCGAAATTGGACGACAGGACCGCGCAGATGACCGCCAGGTCCACGGCCGGATCGCTCACCCGCAGGCCGCCCGCCATGTTGAGGAAGACGTCCTTGGCACTGAGGTGGAAGCCGGCGCGCTTCTCCAGCACGGCCAGCAGCATATTGAGGCGCCGCGTATCGAATCCTGTCGCCGAGCGCTGCGCCGTGCCATAGACGGCGCTGCTGACAAGCGCCTGGACTTCGAAAAGCAGCGGCCGCGTGCCGTCCAGCATCGCAGCGATGGCTGTGCCGCTGAGCCCCTGTTCGTGCATCGGGATCAGCATTTCCGACGGGTTGGGGACTTCGCGCAGGCCGCTGCCGGTCATCTCGAAGACCGCCAGTTCGGCCGTAGAACCGAAGCGGTTCTTGATGCTCCGGAGGATCCGGTAGGAGCCGCGGTTCTCGCCCTCGAACTGCAGGACCACATCGACGATGTGCTCCAGGATCTTCGGGCCGGCGATATAACCGTCCTTGGTGATGTGGCCAATCAGGATCACCGGCACGCCGCTTTCCTTGGCGAAGCGCAGGAGCGCGGCCGCCACTTCCTTGATCTGGCTGACGGAGCCGGGAGCCGACTCCACCGTGTCGGTGTACATCGTCTGCACGGAGTCCACGATCATCAGATCGGGCATCATCGCCCGGGCTTCCTCGATCACGGTCCCGATCAGCGTTTCACAGAAGATGGAGCAGTTGGAGTCGTCCCCTCCCAGGCGGCGGGCCCGCATGCCCACCTGCCGGGCGCTCTCCTCTCCCGTCACGTAGAGTGTGCGTAAATCCTTGCAGCAGAGCGGAATCTGCAGGCTGAGTGTAGATTTTCCGATGCCAGGCTCTCCGCCGATCAGCACCAGCGAACCCGGCACCATGCCGCCGCCGAGAATCCGGTCCACCTCGCCCATTCCGAGGGAAATCCGGGCTTCCTGCGAATAATCGATCTCGCGCAGCCGCTGCGGCCGGCGGTCCGGGCGGGCGGCGGAGCGGCCGGAAACCGCGGCCGGACCTTTCTTGGACTCGACGGGAGCCTCGACCATCGTGTTCCACTCCCCGCACGCAGGGCAGCGCCCCATCCACTTGGGGCTCTCGTTGCCGCAGGAGGTGCAGTAGAAGACGGTTTTCGCTTTAGTCGCCATAGGAAATCTCTTTCGCGTTTGACAAAGTTAGAAAGAAAAAACTGATTTCAACCGCGGTCTCCATGCTGCGCGCGCGGAAGTTCAAACACCTCCATCTCCCGGACTTCCCCGCCCTCGATCTTGAAACGCAGGGCGGTGCGGACAATGTGCCAGCCCTGGATGCCGGCAGCGCCGGGGTTGATGTAGAGCATCTTGTACTTGTGGTCCTGCATCACCTTGAGAATGTGGGAGTGGCCGCAGATGAAGATATCGGGCTTGTACTGGTCGATCAGGGCGTGGGCCCGCAGGTCGTAGTGGCCCGGGGAGCCGCCGATATGGGTCATCAGAATCTTCAGGCCCTGGACCTCCAGATACTGGTGGGCCGGATACTCGCGGCGGATGTCCTGCCCGTCGCAGTTGCCGCACACGCCGACCAGCGGCTTGAAGGCCGCGATCTCATCGGCAAACGAAATCCCGCCGCCGAAGTCGCCGGCGTGCCAGACCACGTCCACCGGCTCCAGGAATTTCCGGAAACCGTCGGAGAAGACGCCGTGGGTGTCGCTGATCAGGCCTACAAACATATTGCTGAAGATGGGATTCCGGGGCATGCCCGGAATGACTATATGCCGGTCCGGGACTATATACCGATTTCGGCGAGATGCTTCTCCCAGGCCCAGGCGGCGATGAGGGTCTGCTCGACGCTGCGTTCCGCCTTCCAGCCGAGTTCCTGCTCCGCGAGGGTCGGGTCGGCCCAGATAGCCACCACGTCGCCGGGACGACGCGGGGCGAATTTCCAGTTGAGCTTGACGCCGTTGACGCGCTCGAAGGTGTTGATCAGCTCCAGCACGGAGACCGGGCGGCCGGTACCGATGTTGAAGATCTCGTAGTCCTGCTTCATCTGTCCGTCGATCATCCGCGAGACGGCGCAGACGTGGGCCTTGGCCAGATCGACGATGTCGATGAAGTCGCGCAGGCAGGTCCCGTCCTCCGTGGGGTAGTCGTTGCCGAAGACCGACAGGCACGCGCGCTTGCCGATCGCCGTCTGGGTGATGAACGGTACCAGGTTGTTGGGCACGCCGCGCGGCAGTTCGCCGATCAGTGCGGTCGGGTGGGCGCCGATGGGATTGAAATAGCGCAGGGCGATGCCCTTGACCGCCGGATAGGCGGCCACGCTGTCGCGCAGGATGTCCTCACACACCGTCTTCGTGTTGCCATAGGGCGACTTGGCCGGCTGGCGCGGGGTCTTCTCCGTGACCGGCAGGTCCTCCGCCTCGCCGTACACCGTCGCAGAGGAGGAGAAGAGCACGTTGCAGCGCTCCTTGTCCTTGGCGGCGTCCAGGATGTTGAGGAAAGAAAGGATGTTGTTGCGGTAATACTTCAGCGGCTCCGCCACGGACTCGCCCACGGCCTTGAATGCGGCGAAATGGATGACGGCATCGATCGGATATTTCTCGAAAAGGGCATAGACCGCCGCTTTGTCGCAGAAATCGGTCGGGATCAACGGAAGCTCGCGGCCCAGGATTTTACAGACGCCCCGGTAGTTGGTCTCGTCGCAGTTGGAGAAATTGTCGGCAATGACCACGTCATAGCCGGCCTGGGCAAGCTCCACGGTCACGTGGCTGCCGATGAATCCGGCACCGCCGGACACGAGTACGGTTTTCTTCATATCTTGTCGTTGTTTTTCCAATCTTTATACGGGTGGCTGATCAGGCAGGAGTTGAAGTAGCGCCGGTCCTCCGTGACCTCCTCCCCCAGCCAGTCCGGCCGCGGGAAGCTCTCCTGTTCGGAGGCCAGTTCGATTTCGGCGACCACAAGCCCTTCGTTGTCACCGTGGAACACGTCCACCTCCCAGGTGTGACGCCCGTCGGCGGACGGGACCAGACAGCGCGTCTTGTCAATCACGCCCGGTTCGCAGAGCGCGAGCAGCTGCTCCGCTTCGGCGAGGGGGATTTCCTTCTCCCACTCGAAACGGGTCAGTCCCCGGGCCGGCCCCTTGACCGTCAGGGTGCCCTTGTCGCCGCGGATCCGCACGCGGACCGTCCGCCCGGGCGCGGAGTTCAGGAAGCCCTGCACGATACGGCTTTCGCCGGTGACCTCCTTCCGGAAGTCGCCGGCGACCAGGAACTTTCTTTCTATCTCGCGGAACACCATTCCTTACAGGCCCAGGACAAGGCCGAAAGTAAAGGTGTTGGCATCGCTCAGCGTCTGCTTGAAGAGCGGGGTCAGCGCATACTGGACATAAAAGCCGAGCAGGCCGTAGTTGAATCCCGCCTCCACCGTGGCGCGGAAAGGATGGAACACTTCCTTGATCTGCATGCGGTTGTCCGGACGCTTGTATTTGGCGTAGCCTCCGGTGAGCAGTTCAGCGCTGGCCCCGGCGAACACCGCCGCCCGGCCGAAATGGAGCGAGGCGCGGAGCGGAATGCCGAAGTACGTGGCGTGGACCTTGGACTTGTTGTAGTCGTAGTTGGGATTCTCCGTCTTGATCGGAATGAAGTCAAAGGAATCGCCGCCGACAGGACGGATCGTATATTCCGGATGGGAGAAGGTGAAATCCATGAAGGTCCAGCGCAGGCCCAGGCTGACATGCAGCGGACCGTTGGCGGACTTGAAGTGCACCCCGGCCATCTCCAGGCCATAGACGAAATTCCCGCCGGTGCGGGTATCGAGCATCCCCTCCGAGGCGTAACCGGCCCAGTCGCCCTTGTAGTTCAGGTGGCTCAGCACGGACCAGCCGAACTGCATCGGGAAAGCGAGGGACAGGCTCACCCTGACGTTGGAGCCGCTCTTGCTGATCTCGCGCTTGTTCAGGTCTTCAATGCGGTCCAGACTGATCTCACGGTCCTGGGCGGAAACGGCTGCTGCGGAAACAATCACCGCAGCGAGGACAATCAATAGCTTCTTCATGCCGCAAAGTTACATCATTTCCCGTGAAATACGCACACGCGCGTCAAAAATCCAGCAGGCGGCCGCGGTAGAAATCGAGCAGTTTGGTCTGATACAGACACTGGAAGCGGGCCTGGATGTGCTCGGACTCCGCGCGCAGCCAGGAGTTGCGAGCGTCGTTGTAGTCCGCGACGCCCGCCATTCCCACCTTGTATTTCTCCTCGGTGAGTTCGTAGTGCTGCCGGGCGCTTGCGGCCGACTCGCGGCTGCCCGCATAGCGCGCCTGGGCCGTGACGGCGTTGTAGTAGGCCTGCTGGATTTCCTTGTAGAGCTCCTTCTTGACCGTCTCCAGCTGGATCTCCTGCCCCTTGTACTGGAGTTCCGCCGCACGGATGTTGTTGCGGATGGAGAAACGCTGGAAAATGGGGATGCTCATCGACAGGCCGACATACTGGCCGAAATTGTTCCGCAGCTGGGTGCCGAAATCGGCGGAGGGGCGGATGGAGTTGGTGTAGTAGTTGGTGGACAGGCCGCCGCTGAGCGAGATCGTCGGGAGGCGCGCCCCCTTGGCCCGCGCGATGTTGACCTCGGAATATTCCAGGTTGATCTGCGCCGCCTCCACGGCGGGCTTAATGGCGACCGCCTCTTCGTAGATGGCCTCCGGACGCATCAGCAGGACCTTGTCCACATCGCCCACCTCCGGCGTGACGATGGAGAAGCCCTCCGGGGAGGTCAGCTCCAGCAGCTGGGTCAGGGTCAGGACGGCCATGCGGAGGTTGCCCTCGGCCTGGATCTCAGACTGGCGGCTCTGGGCCAGCGTGGCCTGCTGGGCGGACACTTCCGCTCCGCTGACCTTGCCGGCATTCAGCCGCTCGCGGATCTGGTCCAGCAGGTCGGCATCGTGCTCGCGCTGGTACTGCGCCACCCGCAGCAGTTCCTGGTTGTATAGGATCTGCACATAGGCCTGGGCCACGGCCACCCGGATATCGTCCCGGGCCTTCTCCAGGTTGGCCGTCGCGGCGGCCAGGTTGAGTTTGCCGAGCTTGACGCCGTTGACGATGTCGAAGCCCTGGAAAACCGGCATGTCCGCGCTGAGGCCGAAGGAAGTGGACGTGGTGTTCGAGTTGGAATAGGTATTCTCTGCCGTCAGGCCGCGGCCGAAGGACAGATTCTCGGATGCGGAGCCGCGTACAGCAGGAAGGACACGGTTCTTCGCCGTGTTCAGGTCTACTTCGCGCTGCTCCACGGTCAGCGCGCTGCGCTGCACGGTCAGGTTGTGCTCCAGCGCATGGTTGATACAGTCTGAGAGGCTCCAGGGACCCTGCTGGGCCCGGGCGGCCACACCGGCGCCGAGCACGGCGGCCGCAAGGATCAGGATTCTTTTCATGGCGCTACGCTTCCGTGTTGATGATCCGCGGTCCGCGCAGGATGTCGCCCGCCTGCAGGCCGCTCTTGATTTCGATGTTGATCCCGTCGCTCAGGCCGGTCGTGACCTGGACGCGCTCGAAAGCGCCCGCGGCGTTCTTGCGCCAGACATAGGTGTCCTCCCCCTCGAACTCCAGCGTACTTTCCGGGATGGAGAGCACCTGGGAAGCCGTCTCCAGGACGATTTCCGCGTTGGCGCTGTAGCCCGAGCGGATCATGCGGTCCGAGCCCACCTGCACGGCGGCCTTGATCTCGAACTGGTTGGCGCCGTTGTTCTCCGTGGCCTTCGGCGAAATATACTCCAGGGCCGCTTCGGAACTGTAGTCGGGCAGGGCTCCGATGCTGATGCGCATCGGCATCCCTTCGACCAGGGCGCCCACCTCGGTCTCGTCGATGTTGCCGTCGAAGATCAGGTCGGACATGTTCGCCACCGTGGCGACGGTCGTGCCGTCGTTCATCGTATTGGCCTGGATCACGGAATTGCCCACCTTGACGGGAATGTCCAGGATCAGGCCAGTGATCGTGGAGCGGACCAGGGTCGAGCTTCCGGTGGTGTTGCGCGAGGACACGCCGTCGCGGATGACCTCCAGCGACTCCTGGGCCGCGGCTTTCTCCTCGATGGACTGGTTGTAGGCCTGGAGGACCTTGTCGTACTCCTCGTCGCTGACGAGTTTCTTGTCATATAGCGCTTTCTCGCGCTCGTAGTTGGTCTTGGCCTGCTTGTAGTTGATTTCGGCCAGGCGCACGCGGGACTGCGCGCTGCTCAGGGTGTTCATGTCCGGGATGACGCGGAGTTTGGCGATCACCTCTCCTTCCTTGACCATCTGTCCGGCCTCCTTGTAGAGTTCGGCGATGATGCCGTTGATCTGCGGCTTGACGTTGACCTCGTCGCGCGGCTCGATCTTGCCGGTCACGACCGTGGTGCGGTGGATATCGGAGACCGTGGCCTCCAGCTCCTGGTACTGGATGGCATCGGGCCGGGAGTGCTTGAACAGAAACACGAAGGTACCGATGAAGATCAACGCGATCAGCGCGAAGATGATGTACTTGACTACTCGTTTCATTATCGTTTGTTTTTATTATTATTCATCTCTCATGGCGTCCACAGGTTTGATGGCCATTGCGCGGGACGCCGGCGCGAGTCCGGCGACCACCCCCAGCACCGTCAGGAGCAGGGCGGCCGTCACGGCAAGCCAGAAGGTGACCTGGAAATCCGCGGCCGGATTGTCCGGGTTGCTCCGGACGATGAACGTCACCAGCCGGAGCAGCTGCACGGCGAGGACGATGCCGAAGGAGCCCGCCACCAAAGTAAGGGATATGCTCTCCAGGATGATCTGCGAGAGGATGTCGCGCGGCGTGGCGCCGATGGCGCGGCGGATGCCGATCTCGGTGGTCCGCTCCTTGACCGTGACCATCATGATGTTGCTCACGCCGATCACGCCCGCCAGGATGGTCCCTAGGCCGATCAGCCAGATCAGGAAACTCACTCCTACGAAAAGGTTGTCCACCAGGGCGAACATCTGCTCCGTGTTGATCATGACCAGCGCCTGCTTGTCCGACGGATCGAAGAGATGCTGCCGCGCGACGATCTGCCGCATCCGCGGCTCCATGTCGCTCATGCGCACGCCGGGCTTTCCTGTCGTGCAGATCAGATCCACATTGGCGCCCCGGTTCAGCAGTTTCTGGGCCACCGGGAGCGGGATGGAGACCGTCTGGTCCGCCCGGCCGCCGACACTGATATTGCCGGAACTGAAGTCCACGCCCACGATCTGGTAATAGACGGATCCCACCTTGATGAACGTCCCGCAGGGGTCGCCCCCGTCGGGGAACAGGCTGTTGTACACCCGCTTGCCGATCATGCAGACCTTGCGTTCCTGCAGGATGTCCGCATCGTTGAGCGGCCGTCCGTACACGACCCGCGGCTCCTCGATCTTGGCATAGTCGGCATAAATGCCGCGGATGCCCGCTTGCACGCTGTTGGCGCCATAGACGGCCGTCTGGCCCCAGGAATTGATGACCGGGGTGACGGTCTCGAGTTCGGGCACCATCTGCTTGAGCCGCTCCACGTCCGTATAGGAAAGCTGCCAGTAGCGCTCCTCCTTGAAGCCGTGCCACGGCTTGGAGGTCCGGCTGGACACGAGGATGTCCGTATTGGTGGCGAAGCCGGCGAAGTTGGCCGAGATCATGTCCTTGAATCCCTTGCCTCCGCCCATCAGGAAGAGCAGCATGAAGATGCCCCAGAACACGCCGAAGCCGGTGAGCAGGCTCCTGCTCTTGTTGCGGACGAGCGAATCCGCAATCTCCCGGAAACTGTCTATATCGAATCTCATTCTGCGCGGAGTGCTTCTATGGGTCTGACCTGGGCGGCCTTGCGGGCCGGAAAGAATCCGGCCAGCGAGCCGGCGATGATAAGTACGAGTGTGGCCTCCAGCGCCACGTCGAGTCCGACGGTGGGGTTGACCAGCATCGAGATCTGTTCGTCCATGACGGACATGGACGACTGTCCGAGGGTCTTGTCCAGGACCTCGCAGACAAGCATTCCGACCAGCATTCCCACGTAGCCGAAAAAGGCCGTGATGGTCACGCTCTCCGCAAGGATCAGTTTGGTGATGCTCCAGGGGCTGGCGCCGATGGCCTTGCGGATGCCGAATTCGTGCGTGCGCTCCTTGACCGTGATCAGCATGATGTTGGACACGCCCACGATGCCGCCGAGCAGGGTGAACAGGCCGATGATCCAGAGCGCCGTGCTGAGGATGTTGCGCCCTTTGTTCATCTGGAGGTTCTGCGTGAAGCGGTTCCAGATCCAGAGGGCCCGCCGGTCGTCCGGGGCGGCACGGTGGCGCAGGTTGATGGCGGCGCGGTATTCCTTCTCAAAGGCCTCGTTCGCCTCTTCTGACTCCAAGCCGTGGAAGGTGAACAGCAATTCATCGATCTCCTGGCCCTTGCCGTAGATGGTCTTGACGGTCGTATACGGAGCGTAGCAGACATTGTCATCGGACATCCGGTTGGACTCCGTGATGCCGACCACGCGCCAGGACATGCTGCCGATCCTGACATACTCCCCGATGATGGACGCATAGTCCACCTGTCCGTTTTCTCCGGACACATTGAAACTCCGCCGGCCGAGCCGGGCCCCGCTGGCCACATTCCCCTCTCCGAGCAGGTTTTCGACCATCGCCTCGGGCAGCACCACCACCTTGCGGCGGTCCCGGATGTCCTTGTCGTTGATGAAGCGGCCGTAGCGGATCCGGATGCGGTCCATCTCCTGCCGGGCCGGATAATTGCCTTCGACGGAGCCTGACACGTGTTTCCGGCCGTATGTGATCACGCCGCTGGTGCTCACCGTCGCCACGACGTCATCGATATAATCTTCGAAACGGGGGCCTTCCGTGAGCTCGACGTCCCGGTCGTCCAGGACCACGCGCCGGCCCTCCTTGAGTCCGTCATAGGGTTTGGAAGTCCGGCCGGCCCCGACATTCATCGTATTGGTGGAGAATTCGTCGCTGCCCGTCATAAAGGCATTCATCAGGCCGTTGCCCGCGCCCAGCAGGACGATGAGCATGAAGATCCCCCACGACACCGCGAAGCCGGTGAGGCAGGTGCGGAGCTTGTTGCGCCGGATGCTCTCCCAGATTTCGGTAAAAACGTCTCTCATTTCATGATGGTATTGACGCCGAACATCGAGGCGCGGTGCTCCCGGTTGTCCTCAATCTCGCCGATGATCCCGTCCTTGATGTGGACGATCTTGTCGGTACAGTTCGCCACGCCGCTCTCGTGCGTGACCACGATGATGGTCACGCCTTCCTGCCGGTTGAGCCGGCTGAGCAGCTGCATCACCTCCTCGGAGGTCTTGGAATCGAGGGCGCCGGTAGGCTCGTCCGCCAGCAGGATCTTGGGGTTGGTGATCAGCGCGCGGGCGATGGCCACGCGCTGCTTCTGCCCGCCGGACATTTCGTTGGGGTAATGCGACGCCCAGTCCGCGAGTCCCAGCCGGTCGAGATACTCCATCGCCATCTGGTGGCGTCTGGAGCGGCCCACGCCCTGATAAAAGAGCGGCAGCTCCACGTTCTCGACGGCGGTCTTGAAGCCGATCAGGTTGAAGGACTGGAAGATAAAGCCGATCAGCCGGTTGCGGTAGTCCGCAGCCTGTTTCTCGGACAGGCCCTTGATCAGGCGCCCGTCTATATGGTATTCTCCCGTATCGTAATTGTCCAGGATGCCCAGGATATTGAGCAGGGTGGACTTGCCGGAGCCGGACGCGCCCATGATGGACACGAACTCTCCGCTGTCGATGGAGAGGTCAATCCCCTTCAGCACGTGGAGGGGCTGGCCGTTGTTGTAGGTCTTGTTGACTCCTTTGAGTTCGATGAGCATATAGTGTACTATTGAACTATTACACTGCAAAGGTACGATATTATTTTATATATGCAAGAATAATTCCGTTTTTTTATGAATGTTTCTCCCGCGCCGCAAGGCGGTTCGGGAAGAAATGATTATATTTGTGTTTCGTCGGGTATAACCCCGATTCTTCAGATGATGAAACGAAACAAACTCTTCAGTGTATATGCAGCGTTGACAATCATTGCTTTGCCGGCCGCTGCCGTCTTTTCGGGCATGGACCTGGATGCGACACTGACCAACCTGCGGCGGGAACTGTATCACGAATACCGGCAGATTTCCCGGACGCAGGACCAGCTGCAGGCCAGATACGAGACGCAGCACCAGCGGATGGTGGATATCGTCAAGAAATGCAACGACCTCTCGCTGATGCTGTATTCCCAGAAACAGGACTACACCTTTGACATCGCCTATGCGCTGGAGAAGGTGACCAAGGAATACTATGCTTTCAACAAGAACCGGACCCCCTATGACCGCGTCGTGACCGGCCTGGACATCGAAATCGGCCGCTATGCCCGCCTGATCGAATCGCTCCGCCGCCTCCCGCCGGAACTGAAGTACATCGAAGTGGTTCCGGACAGCCTCGCCTATCATAACGACACGCTGGACGCCCATCTGTCGCAGAACGAAAGCCTCCTGCAACAGGAGTTGAACGTGATGCTGGATTCCCTCCTCACCCAGACCATCCAGCAGGACTCGATTTTGCAAAGGGCGAGCAATTCGGCGTTCATCCTGAGCGAAGCGGGACAGGCCGACCGGGATTCGTGCATGTTCTACGCCTCCGAGCTGCTGAAGATGTATGCGCAGACGCGCGAACTGGTGATGACCGACAGCACCCACTACCGGGAGGCGCATCTGCGGATCAAGGAATCCTACGACTACGCCCGGGACTACTACAAGATCCTCCAGAAAAGCGTCTTCCTGGAGGGCCAGACCCCGTATCCGCAGATCCTGCTGCATCCCGCCGAGTCCTGGCGGCAGGTCCGGATCGCGACAAGCGAAAAATTCGGCGCTGCGGACCTGGCGCAGGAATACGACCTGACTGCCGAACTCGAAGAGAATGCCACCAACGTCAACAACGTCAATGACGACAGCCGGGTCAACAATCTGCTGACGCTGATCTGGCTGCCGATCTATATCCTGTCCTTCCTGCTCCTGTGGGGCCTCGCCGCCCTGCTGATGCTGCCGGTTTACCGCTTCGTGAAACCGGCAGGCAAGGCGGTGGCCAAGGAACAGCGGCGCTACGTAGCCCTTCTGCTGGGCTGCATCCTGTTCATCATCCTGAGCACGGAATCCGTCCAGGACGACCGGGCGATCAAGGCGCTCCGCCTGGCGCACACCTTTATCTGGCTGCTCATGGCCATCACGGCGGCGCTGCTCCTGCGCCTGAAGCCGGACAAACTCAAGCAAGGCCTCCGGAACTATCTGCCGACCATCATCACCGCGCTCTTCGTGATCAGCTGCCGTGTGCTGTTCCTGCCCAACGCCCTGATGAATTTCCTCTTCCCGCCCCTGCTGCTGGCGATGACGCTGTGGCAGCTCATCGCCAACCTGCGGCGGACCGGGAAGTCCGACCGGACCGACGTCCTGATCGGCTGGACCAGTTTCGCCATCACCGCCATTGCCACGGCGTGCAGCTGGGCCGGCTACATCTTCCTGGCCCTCATCATCCTGGTCTGGTGGTATTTCCAGCTTGCCTTTGTGCTCTTCATCGCCGCGGTCTGGTCCCTGCTCTCCTGGTACAAGACGCACCGGCTCAACAAGAAAGTGGCGAAGTTCAAGGAGAAGATCACCTTCGTGTCCGGCCCGGCCCAGGAGAGCCTGCTGTTCGGCGCCACCTGGTTCCACGACCTGATCCGGGATGTGGTGCTCCCGCTGCTCGCCCTGGTCTCCATCCCGGCCTGTATCCACTGGGCGCTGGACGTCTTCGAATTCAATGACCTGTACCGCCAGATCTTTGCGGAGCCCTTCGTGCAGCAGGGCGGTCCGGAAGGATTCCGCGTGTCGCTGTATGCCATCCTGTTCCTGACCGGGCTGTTCTTCGTGTTCCGCTACCTGGACAAGGCCGTCCACACCATCTGGCAGAGCCTGCAATACGAGCGCTTCTTCCGCAAGAACAACCGGAGGACCATCCGCAACAACGAGATCAACCTATCGCTGGGCAACAGCCTCATCACCGTGTCCGTCTGGTTCATCTACATCTATATATTCATCGTCACCCTGCAGATTCCGACCGGCTCGCTGGGACTCATCGCCGGCGGTCTGTCGGCCGGTGTCGGTCTGGCACTCAAGGATATCATCAACAATTTCATCTACGGTATCCAGCTCATGGGCGGCCGCCTCAGGGTGGGAGACTGGATCGAGTGCGACGGCGTGCGGGGCAAGGTGACGGACATCAATTACCAGACCACGCTGGTGGAGACCACGGACGCCACACAGGTGGCCTTCCTGAACTCGTCCCTGTTCGGCAAGAACTTCACCAACCTCACCCGGAACAATTCCTACGAGTTCACCAAAGTTACCGTAGGCGTGGCATACGGAACCGACTTCGAGCGGGTAAGAGAGCTGCTGGAGAAGGGGCTGGAGCCCCTGAAGACGAAAGACGCCTACGGCCGCGACGTGGTGGATCCCACCCACGGCATCTACATCCGCTTCGGCAATTTTGCGGACAGCGCCGTCGAGGTGGCCGTCAAGCAGTACGTGCTGGTGCCGGAACGCATCGGCTATGTGGACCGCTGCAAGGAACTCGTTTACAAGATCCTCAACGAAGGGGGCATTACCATCCCGTTCCCGCAGTGCGACGTTCATATGATTAAAGACGACGATAAGGACTGATTCTGAAAAACATTAATTTAAACCAATTTTAATATGAAATTTATTTCTTATTTTCTCCCAGCTGTTGCAGCCGCCGTGCTCATGGCCGCCTGCAGCAAGACTCCGGTGACCCCCGAAGACGGCAGCCAGCCGGACAAGACGGAATGGAACTATTTCCGAGGTTCCGCTTATCTGGGTGACATCCTTTCCTATGACAGTGAAATGCAGGAAGCCATCAAGGAGTTCTTCCCGCTCTCTACCGACATGGCGCGTGCCCTGGTTGTGTTTGTGGGCGAATCGGAGATTAAGGCAAAATCGCCGTCCCTGCTGAAAGCCATTGCCAATGATGCTTTCATCGTTTTCCCGCACTATGAGGGAATGGACGAAGATTTTGCGCAGATAGGCGTGGACCTGAACTACGCTTCCATAGAGAGTGACGAATATTATCCGCTGCTTCACTGTTATAATGGCTATGCTCAGGGATTTACCTATACCCTGTGGGTAGGCGAAGACTCTGATCCGGAGGAGTTTGAGTCCACCTGGAGTCAGGCCGAATGGGATGCTATGATGGAGGCCAACAAAGCGTTGGGGGAAGTAGAAGAAACAGAACTCGAGACATATGTCCTAACCTACTACGAGAGCTGTCTCGCCGCTTTTGTCGAATGGTTGGAGGGCGCTGTCGCCGAGCAGGCGCAGACCAAGGCGGAGTTTGTGACCAACATGAAAGGCAACCTGGAGCAGCTGGGCCAGCGCTGCCCCAACTCCTTTAAATTCGGTCTGAATAAACAGATTGAAAAAGGTCTCATCTATTCCCCTGATATGCTTGCGGGAACCGGTTCCATAGATGTGGACATCCGTGTTTACCCCATCTTTAAGCAAAGTTCCAATGGCAATAATGCCGGCGATTACTATATTGTCGTCTCCCGCATCACCCCGCATAACAAAGAAATGTGGCATCCTGAAGAACATATACATGGCTGGGCCGCGAACCGTGTGTATGGCTATTGGTTCAATGGAATGGATGTGGTTACCAGTTTGGTCAACAAAGACGGTTCTGCCATCCCTGACATAGATTATTTCGAGCGCCCCATCCCCGAAAACAAGAACCAGTCCAGGCAGTATTCCGAAGGAAAAAGCTTCAATGTCGGCGGCACGATAAGCGGCGGCGGCGGTTATATGGGGGATACCGGCCAGTGGTCACTCATGCCCAGCCTCACCATTGGCGGCGGCTGGAGCAGTTCTACCAATTATGAACTCAGTACCATTGAATTCACGGTGGACTCTTCTTCGCCTTCCGCTGTCCATTACAATTATTATACTACCAAGAACGTGAAGATGACGGACTACTGGGACGATCAGGACAAAATTGACGCGAACTTCCCCAAAACAGTCCGCAGCGATTTCTATGCCAATACCAACTGGGCCTGGCATGTGGGTTCCGCCAAAGACTATGACACCCAGACATACATGCTCAAGACCAAGATAGATATCTCCTACGCTGCCTGGTATCACTGGCGTTGCGCAGTAGAATACGATTCCAACAAAAAAACCTTTAGTATTGACGTGCCCCCGTTCAGTTGGTCCCTGGAAGCCCCCAACCGTGTTCCCTGGGGGGTCATTGCCCTGAAAAATGCCTCCACCTACGAGATGGCACACGTTACGGTGTACGACAGCAATGGCAAGCAGAGGGATGTCTCTACCGAATCCTTCAGTAAGGACCAGGAGGCCAAGTTTTCCCTTCCGGTAGGCACCTACTCCATTCATTTCGATCTCATTGACGGCACCACGCGGCAGAAATATGGATCTTATGTCTATAAGGACATCAAGGTGCATCAGGGTGCCGATGAGAAGTCGGCCACCGTGTCCATATCTACCCTTGATGCAGACGAACTAAGAAGCTAATCATGGAAATACGTTTTAAAGACAAAGGAACCATCTTCAACGTCGGCATTACCGTGTTGGCCGCGGTGGTCTCCGTGGGCACCATGCTCTACGGGGTATGGCAGTTCGGCGTGGAGCAAACCTGGCCCGAACTGGTGCTGAACCTGTTCTACATTGCCTGTGTGGTGATGATGTGGATGTACTTTTTCAACTGGCGCATCACCACGGACCAGTTCAATTACTGGTGCTCCGTCTGCGTAGGCGTCACGGTGCTGCTCAGGGACATCCTCTTTGCTCCGCCGCTGCCGTATTATGCCATCCACCTGGCCTGCCTTACGCTTTCGGTCGCCATGCTTCTGATGCTCACCTACTTCTATGCCCGCAAGGATTGGAAAACCTACTCCAAGGGCAACCTGTGGATGATTTGCATCATCGACATCATCATCGCCATACTGTATAACATCGACGTTCTCCTTGAACCTGCCGATGCAACCAGCACCTACATGATGGTGGAAATCTGGATTCGTCCCACCATCACCTACGGCCTGGTGGCCTGTTTCGTGAAGGGAAAGGAAGAATCAAAAAATGAATAACAGATCGTTTTCAAGCAGGCTGAGCTGGCGGATCATCGGCATCGTGTCCGTTGTCTTCTTCGTCTCTTTCATCGCCATCGGCCTGGCCTCCCGATATGCCCTGGCGCATCGGGCGGATATTTCCGTTCCGCTGCTGCTGGGCGCGAACCTTGTCCTCGTGGGCGTCCCGGCACTGATCCTCCTGTATTTCCTGTGCCGCCGGGAGATCCGCCGGATGACACGTCCCATTACGGAGCTTTCGGTGTCCGCCCTCAATATGGGAAAGGGCAATTTCAAGGCCCGGCTGCCGGATATAAGCAGCCAGGATGAAATGCTGCGCCTGCGCAACAGTTTCGTCTATATGCAGAACTCCATTTCGGACTACATCGGGCAGTTGAAGACCACCCGGAGCGACAACGAACGGATGGAGTCGGAGCTCAATGTGGCGCGTACCATCCAGATGGGGATGCTGAACACCCATTTTCCCCCGCAGCTCCACGCCCTGCTGACGCCTGCCAAGGAAGTAGGAGGAGACCTCTACGACTTCATACTCAAGGACAATGTGCTTCATTTCGCCGTCGGCGACGTGAGCGGCAAAGGCGTCCCGGCTTCGCTGGTGATGTCGATCACCCGGGCGATGCTCCATTTCGTGGCCACCCTGGACCTGCCGCTGAATGAATCGGTGAGCCGCATCAACAACAGCGTGGCGGATGCCAACAGCAACGATATGTTCGTCACCCTGTTCGTCGCCCGCATCAATCTCAAGACAATGCGGATGGACTACTGCAACGCCGGCCACAACCCGCCGGTAGTCATCCCGCCGGACGGGGCGCCCCGCTTCCTCCCGGTCAAGAGCAATCTGGCGGCAGGGCTCCTGGAGCAGTTCCCCTACGAGTCGGAGGCCGTCGACCTTGTGCCCGGCACCCGCCTCATAGTCTATACGGACGGCGTCACGGAAGCCGAAAACGACAGCCTGGAACTCTACGGCGAAGACCGGATGCTCGCGAATATCGGGCTGTTGGAAGCCGATATGGACGAAAAGGCCGTCGTGCAACACATCTACCGGTCCGTGAAAGCCTTCGCGGCAGGCCGTCCGCAAAGCGACGACATCACGATTATGAGCGTGAAAATATGAAGTACATCTATATCATCAACGGCCGGGCAGACAAGGCCCCGCAGTACGAAGATTTCTACAAACAGCTGAAGGAAACCCCGCACCCGTACACGATATATACCACCTTGGGCGAAGGCGACGCAACGCGCTATGTGCGCCTCTACTGCGACCTGCACCCCGAAGAAGAGGTGTGTTTCGTGGCCTGCGGCGGTCACGGCATCATCAACGGCGTCGCCTCCGGCCTGGTCGGTTACGCCTGTTCCGGAGAAGAGGCCGGGAGGCAGTCCGCCAACAAGACGATGGCCATTTTGTATTTCGGAGGGTCCACCCGGGATTTCATTATCAATTTCCCCGGACGCGACTTCCTGAGCGTCAAGGATATGCTGGCCGGCACCGTGACCCCGACCGACATCATCCAGGTAAACGACAGCTTCTGCGTCAACGTCTGCAACCTCGGCTTCAACTCCAAGGTCGCGTCCCGTGCCAACGAGCTGGTGGCCCTGGGGAAGTCGGCCCATCAGGCCTACACGCGGGGCGTGATGAACGCCTTCCTCACCAGCCGGTTCAACCGCATCAAGGTCACGGTGGACGGGCAGCGGATCGCCCGCGGACCGATGGTACTCTGCACGGTGGCCAACGGACGGCGCGTGGGCGGCGAATTCAACTGCGCCCCGGAGGCAAAGATGGACGACGGCCTGATGGACGTGTGCTATTTCCGGGCGATGAGCCTGCTGCGACTCCTGATGCTCTTCCCCCTCTACCGCAGCGGCACGCACATCGGCAGCCGTGCGGGCGGGAGCAAAGTCCTCTACCGCCAGGCCCGCGAGGTGACCATCAGCAGCAAAGACCTCATCGACATCTACATTGACGGCGAGCAGCTCCCCGGATCCCGGTTCCACCTCAAGATCCTGCCCGGGGCGCTCCCCCTTCGCCTGCCGAAGCTTCCATAGCCTCGGTCTCCGGCGCAAGGGTGTTTGCGTATTTACGGAAGAATATATAGTTTTGCACAATTGAAAGACCCTTTAGTAACTAATCAGATTACGGTTATGAAAAAGATTCTTTCCCGGATATGCGGCGCGTTCCTTCTTTGCGCTTTCGCGGCGGGCTTCGCCTCGTCGTGCCAAAAAGATACTCCGCCGGTGGTCAATCCTGCGGACATAGAGTTGTCGGATTATGAGTGGGACATCGATTTCCCCTATGAGGTTTATCTGTCTCCGGGCGTGGCTGCGGAACTGAAAGAAGCTTACGGCGATTTCATTGCCGCACCTGCAGGCACGATTTCCGAGAACACCTATATGGTGATTCTCGACAAGTTGGGCGACCTTCCGGAGGACAAGGGTTTCACCTACTACGTGGTGTCCGGCTCCGACCGCTTCATCTGCCGGGCGCTGGTACAGGCTGTCGGCATTGCCCCCAACCGGGAGAAGGCCCTGAAGTTGGGCGAGCAGTGGCGCGAAGCCGGCTACAAGGTCATCTCCATGCGGGATGACTTCCGCACCATCTACGGCGACGGCGTGGTGAAGACCGGCTTCACCTTCCCCACCGAATAGATCAGAACCACTAACAATATGCACAAACACAAAATCGTCAATCTTTTCGAGTCCAGGAAGGGGCAGATGGATGAGCTGCTGCACCGGGATTTCATCAATAACGGCATCGCGACATTCCCCTGCAGGATTTCCTCCTACCACGATATCATCAACCCCCTCAGCGCCAAACAATACGAGACGCCGAATCCGGATTTCACGGACTATCTTGAATCGGGCGCCGCAGTGCTTCCCCCCGACTGTCCCATCGTGCTGGACATTATCGAGGACTGCCTGACGGAGGAGGAGAGAAAGATCATCGAAGCGACAATCCACGAATACTACGCCTACAAGCTGGGCCTGGTGGAAAAGGAAGAGAAGCGGCACAAGAAGCGGTTTCTCATTATGACCGTAGGGCTGATCATCGCCGGCTTTCTGCTGTGGTTTTCACAAGGCCTGGACGAGGTTCCGCGCGAGTTGTTCTTTGTCCTGTTCTGGTTTATGGGGGATACCCTGTGCGACTATCTCCTCCTTACCGGACACGACCTGCGGCGGGACAGGCGGGCGGCCGGCCAGCTCGCGAGCATCAAGGTAAATTTTTCCAAGAGCTTTGACGAGTCAGATTACACCAGGGAAGAAGTGGACAAGTTGCATTCCGAGATTGAGCAAGACATCAAAAAAACACTGAAATAATAATCACTTAAAACACGTACCGATGAAAGCGGAGACAATCATTCTTGGGAACGTCATCACAATGGATGAGTTCAAGCCCTATGCGGAGGCTATCGCGGTGGCCGACGGGAGAATCATCTATGTCGGAAGCAAGGAAGCGGCCCTGAAACTTCAGGGGGATCAGACCCGGGTCCTGGATTATGGCAGCCATTCCATTTATCCGGGGTTTCTGGAAGCGCATTGCCATCCTGGATTTGCCGGTAACATCATGTTCGGAAGGGCAGACCTGAAAGCAGGCAAGACCCCGGAGGATTACCTGGCCATTCTGAAGAAGTATGTCCAGGAGAACCCGGACAAGCCGCACTACGTGGGTTCCGGCTGGTCCGATGAATTGCTGTACCAGCTCAATGCCAGGCAACTGGATGAGATTTGTCCGGATAAGCCTTTTATCAATCAAAGCGCCAGCGGCCACATGATGTGGGTCAATACCAAGGCGATGGAAGCCTACGACATCAACGAAGCCGCCGTGAAGCAGTGGGGAACGGAATGTATCCACGTGGACGAGAACGGCAAGCCGAACGGCCTGCTCGCGGAAAAGCCCGCCATCGACCTGGTCAAACGTGTTCAGCCGGACCTTGCACAGGCGAAGAAGGAGATGCTGGGCTTCCAGCAATTCGCATTCTCCAACGGGTACACGGGGGTATATGACGCCGGTTACCAGTTGCTGACCAAGCATGAGCCCCGTGCCTACAAGGAGCTGGACGACGAAGGCAAGCTGAAGCTGTATACCTTCTGCGGCAGTTTCGTCAACGACAATACGGATACCCCCGAAGAGGATGTGGAAAGAATCGCAGAGGAGGCCAGGGAATTCAACGGTAAGCATGTGAAGGTGCTCGGCGTCAAGGTTTTTGCCGACGGCGTCGTGGAGGGGCACACCGCATGGATGCTGGACGACTATGTGGACAAACCGGGATACAAGGGCGTGACCAGATTCGATAACCATGAAAAGATGGTCCGGCTCGTAAAGGCTGCTGCTGCGCACGATATGAACGTCCACGTCCATTCCGTCGGCGACGGCGCCACCAAGGCATGGATTGACGCTTTTGCCCAGGCGCAGGCCGAAACGGGCAGTTTTGACATGCGAAATGCCCTTGCGCACCTGCAGGAAGTCACGCCGGAAGATGTAAAGAGAATGGGCGAATACAATGTCATGGCCGTATGCGGCATCATGTGGGCCCCCAAGGTTCCTGCCGGCTTTGCACAGGAGGTCGCCTATGTAGGCGAAGAGAAATCCAACAATGCCTACCCGGTCAAATCCATCATGGATGCCGGCGGCGTGGTCGCCAACCATTCAGACTACCCTGTGTCGCCGGCGTTCAGTGCCATTGAGGCATTCTGCATGGGCGTTTTGAAGAAACTGCCGTCACACCCGGACGACTATATCCGGAATATCGACCAAGCCATCAGCCGCGAGGAGGCGCTGAAGACCCTGACCAGCAACGTGGCCTATATGTGGCATGCAGAGGACAGGATGGGATCCATCAGCCTGGGCAAGCTGGCCAACTTCGCTGTCCTGGACCGGGACTTCATGCACGATGATCTTGCAGCGATTGAGAAGGCCAGGGTGGTCGCCACCATCGTGGACGGAGAAGAAGTGTATAAAGCATAAACAAATCATACGATGGAATTAGCAGAAATCAGAGAGGCCTTGAAAGCCATGTATGGCGGTGAGAACCGGCCCATCACCGACGGCAATTATGACAAGTCGCTGGCTGTCAAGTGCATCAACGGCACTTTCGTGGGCAGGAAGACGGACAACATCATTTCCTACCGGGGCATCCCCTATGTGGGGGAGCAGCCGGTGGGCAAGCTGCGCTGGAAAGCGCCGGTGGACGCGGCGCCCCGGGACGGCGTGTTCGAAGCCTTTTACAATGCCAAGAGTGCCCTGGGCAACGGTCAGTTGGAAACGGGCTCCCTGTACTATATGTCCGAGGACAGCCTGTATCTGAATGTGTTCAAGCAGGATGACGCCGTGCAGAAAAAGCCCGTCATGGTATGGATTCACGGCGGCGCTTTTGAGGCGGGCGGCACGATCGACCCGGTGTTTGACTGCCACAATTTCGTGCAGGAGAATCCGGATGTCATTGTGGTGACGGTGGCGTACCGGCTGGGCGTCATGGGTTTCCTGCACCTGTCCCATCTGGCGGACGGCAAGGAGTATCCGGATTCCCAGAACCTGGGCCTGCTGGACCAGACGAAAGCGCTCAAGTGGGTGCATGAGAACATTGCGGCCTTCGGCGGCGACCCGGACAACGTGACCATCTGGGGCGAGTCCGCCGGCGCCGGAAGCTGCACCCTGCTTCCGCTGGTACCGGGCTCCCAGCAGTACTTCCACCGGCTCATTGCCCAGAGCGGTTCCGTGAACCTGACCCGCTCGCCGGAAGAGGGCATCGAATGCACCGGCAAACTGATGGAGGCTCTGGGCTGCAAGACGGTGGCCGACCTGCTGAAGGTGGACGGCGAGAAGCTGCTGGAGACGGCCACGGCAGTGCTTTTCCTGCACCAGTTCCCGGAGCGGGACGGCCGGATTCTGCCCACGGAGACCTTCGACGCATACGCTGGCGGCGCGGCCAGGAATATCGACATCCTGGTGGGCTGCAACAAGGACGAGATGAACTTCTTCGTGTCCAGCTTCGGCCTGGAAGGCTGGGATGCCTGGGTGGAAGGCCGCAAGAAAGAGAAGATGGCCCGCCTGCCCGAGCACGAGAAGGCACTGATCGAGAGCTTCAAGAAGGATGTAAAGGGCGACTATTTCCAGCCGGACGCCAGCCTGCTGAGCCAGAGCTGGTTCATTGCGGCCGTCATCCGTCTGGCGGAGGAGCAGACCAAGGGCGGCGGCAAGGCGTTCACCTACTATTTCACGCCGGAGGCCGCAGACCCCATCATGAAATGCGGCCACGCCATCGAACTCTCCATCGTGTTCAATCATCCGGAGATATCCGACGATCTGGGACGCACCTTTGACGAGACCTTCTGCAAGACGATGCGCCGGATGTGGGTGCAGTTCGCCAAGACCGGCAACCCCTCGCTCTCCGCAGCCCAGTCCCCGGACGGCAAGGCCAAACAGTGGCCGCTCTATGACCGGGAGAACAAGCGGGTGATGGTCCTGGACGAGTTTGACATTCATCCGGAGAAAGAATCGGAGCGGAAGATCGTGGACTGGGAGAGGACCTATTTCCTGACCAACTATTATGCGTTATGAGTGAACTGATGCCCAAGTACGGCGAGAACCGGGCAATAACAGGTGGCCAGTACGACAAATTCCTGGCCGTCAAGTGTATAAACGGCACTTTCGTGGGGCAGCGGAAGGAGAACGTCCTTTCCTTCAAGGGCATTCCCTACGTGGGGCAGCAGCCTGTCGGCCCCCTGCGCTGGAAAGCCCCGGCGGCCTTTACGCCGGACAGCGGTGTGTATGAGGCCTATCATTACGGGAAAAGCCCGGTCCAGTCGCCCGGCGACCCCGCTTCCTTGTATCCGATGGGCGAGGACTGCCTGACCCTGAACCTCTGGAAAGCGGATGACGCTGCCACCGGAAAGCCGGTTGTCGTATGGATATACGGCGGCGCGTTTGAGGTGGGCGGCACCACGGACCCGCAGTACGACTGCCACAACCTGGTGCAGGAGTTCCCGGACGTCATCTTTGTCACCGTCAACTATCGCGTGAGCTTCCTGGGCTTCTTCCACCTGGCCCACCTGGCCGATGGCAAGGATTATCAGGATGCTCCGAATCTGGGCCTTATGGACCAGATGATGGCCCTGCGGTGGGTGCGTGAGAACATTGCCGCTTTTGGCGGAGACCCCGAAAACGTGACCATCTGGGGCGAATCGGCCGGCGGCGCCAGTTGCGCCCTGCTTCCGCTGGTGAAGGGCTCCCACCAGTATTTCCATCGTGCCATCATCCAAAGCGGTTCCCCCTCCCAGACCAGAAGCCCGGAGCAGGCCATCGTGTGCACGGACAAGGTCCTGGAGGCACTGGGCTGCAAGACGGTGGCGGACCTGATGCAGGTCAGCGCCGAGAAGCTGGCGGAGGTGTGGACCGGGCTGTACGGCTTTTTCCAGAAGCTGGGCATCCGGACGTTCCCGGAAAGGGACGGCGTTTATCTGCCCCTGGACACCTGGAAGGCCTATGAGGACGGCGCAGCCAAGGACATCGAATTCCTCCAGGGCTGCAACAAGGACGAGATGAACACCTTCCTGGGCGTTGTGGGCAAGGATGTCTGGAATGCCTGGGCCGATGCCCGCCTGGAGGAGAAGCTCGCCCAGCTCACGGACAAGGAGAAAGACTTGGTAAAGAGCTACTGTGCCGATATCCCGGGAGAGCGCTGCGAGGCTACCGTGCGTATCGCCGGCCAGATCATGTTCATCGCCCCGCAAATCCGCCTGTCGGAGGCGCAGGCCAAGGCCGGCGGCAAGTCCTACACCTACTACTACACGGTAGAGTCTGCCGTGCCCATGATCAAAAGCGGCCATGCGTCGGAACTGTCGGTGGTATTCAACCATCCGGAGTTCACGGACTTTACGGGAAGGGCCATCGACGAGACCTTCTGCAAGGCCATGCGCCGGATGTGGATCCAGTTTGCCCGGACGGGCAGACCGTCCCCGGAGTGGCCGCTTTATGACAGCAAGGACAAGCAGGTGATGGTCCTGGACGAATTTGACATCCATCCGGCAAAGGAATCCGAACTCAAGATTGTGGATTGGGACCGGACCTTGTTCCTGACCCGGTATTATATGTTATAGCGCGAAAAGAGAACGGCAGCACTATGGACTTATCGAACATCGAAGAAGCAAGAGCGAGAATGGCAGTTCTATACGGTGAAAATAAGAAGATCACCGGCGGAGCAATCTCCCGACGGCAAAGCCAGGGTGTGGCCGGTTTACGACCCGGGAAACAAGTATGTAATGGTCTTCGACGAGTTCAATGTCCGTGCGGAGAAGGAAGCCACGATGAAGATTGTTGACTGGGACAGGACCTATCTCCTGACCAAGTACTACGTGCTCTGATGGCCACGGCGGAGTAAAATAATGTAACAAAGGTACAATGAAAGCAGACAGAATCATCAGAAACGCCAACATCTTTACGGCGGACAAGAACCGGCCCA
>JAFTGA010000018.1 GCA_017458145.1 Bacteroidales bacterium
GCCCCAGGTCTCCACGCGGTCGGAGAAGTCCGTGTCGATCCTCGCGGCGTTCTCCGCATTGGCGGACAGGACCGGAATCGACGTGGGGTTGAGGGCGGTGCGGATGGCCTTGTCGGCGGGGGATCCTTCGTATCCTTTGCGGATCTCGGAGAGCATATGCGGGGTGATGCTGCCCTGGGGCTGGGCCGCGGCGGCGATGCCGAGGAGCGCCAGGGCGAGGAGGGTAAGGGTTTTCTTCATATCGGAGGGGAATTATTTGCGGAGGATGATGCGCTCGATGCGCCGGGGCACGGAGGTCAGGATCTCATAGGGGATGGTCCCGAGGATGCCGGCGAGTTCCCCGACGGTCGGGTCTTCGCCGAAGATGGTCACGGTGTCGCCCGCCTGCACGCCGGGAATGCCCGTGACGTCGATCATGCACATGTCCATGCAGATGTTGCCGATGGTGGGGGCGCGATGTCCGCGGACGCTGAACGAGGCGGCGCCGCAGCCGAAGTGGCGGTCCAGCCCGTCGGCGTAGCCCACGGGGATGGTGGCGATCACCGAGCCGCCCGGCGCCACGTGGCCGTGGCGGCCGTAGCCGATGGTGCCGTCCTGCGGACCAAGCGTCTTGACCTGCAGGACTTTGACCTTGAGCGACGCCACCGCTGCGAGCTGCACGTGAGGCAGGGCGCTGATGCCGTAGATGCCGATGCCCAGCCGCACCATGTCGTGCTGGTACTGCGGGAAGCGTTCGATGCCGGCGGAGTTGAGCACGTGCCACATGGGCTTGTAGCCGAGGGTGTCCGTGAGCGACTGCGCGTTGCGCTCGAACATCGCGATCTGCCCCAGGGTAAAGGCGTCTTCCGCCGGATCTTCCGCCGCGGCGAGGTGGGAATAGATGCTCTTGACGCGCACCTCGTCGTGCTCCCGCAGGAAGGCCTCCAGGGCCGGCAGTTCGCCGGTCATGAAGCCGAGGCGGTGCATGCCGGTGTCGAGCTTGATGTGGACCGGGAAGCCGTGCAGGCCGCGGCTGCGCAGCTCCGTGCAGAGGGCTTCCAGGGTGTAGAGGTTGGGGATGCCCGGCTCCAGGCGGTTCCCGATGATCTCGGGGAAGAAGTCCGTGCCGGCGGTGAGCACCAGGATCGGCAGGGAGATACCGCTTCGGCGCAGCTCCACGCCCTCGACGGGCAGGGCCACGGCCAGGTAGTCGGCCCCTTCCTGCTGCATCATCGATGCGAACTCCACGGCGCCGTGGCCATACGCATTGGCCTTGACGAGCACCAGCAGTTTCGTGGACGGCTTCAGCCGGCCGCGGAAATAGCGGTAGTTGCTCCTGCAGGCGGGCAGGCGCAACTCCAAGCGCGAAAAATCATTTTCCCCTTTCATACAATTTACAAATATAACGATTTTTCGGAAGGTTTTCATCTTCGCCGCTCCTTCGGCGTCGCCGCTGTCTTTGCCGCCGCCTTTACCGCGCCTCGTGACGTTACCGGTCCACCCGGATGGACCCCTGTGCGCGGCAGTCGCTTCCCCGGGGGATGCAGGCGCCACCGGGATGCCGGGGAATGACAAAAAGCTGCGCCGGCGGCCGGGCGGGGATTGGATTCTACGACTGAAATGATTATTTTTGTCCTGTATGACTCCTTTCCTCAAGCAGGTGGCGCGGCACTACTTTTCCGCGGGCGGGACGGATGGCCTATGCTTTATCCTTCCGAACCGGCGTGCGGCCGTCTTTTTCCGCAAATACCTTGGTGAATGCGTGGCGCAGGCCGGTCGGCCGATGCGTGCTCCGGCCATCTATACGATGAACGATTTCTTCTACGCGGCGACCGGGATGCACCCCACCGACCCGGTCCACCTGCTGCTCGCGCTCTACGACTGCTACAAGCCGCTCTATGAGAAGTCCGGTACGAAGGCGGAGAGCCTGGATGACTTCATCTTCTGGGGCGGCGTGCTGCTCTCGGATTTCGGCGATGTGGACAAGTACCTCGTGGACCCGGAGCGTCTCTTTACCAACATCGCCGACTTCCGGGCCCTCCAGGACGATTTCGACTACCTGGACGAGAAGCAGGTGGAGGCTATCCGCCAGTTCCTCTCCCATTTCCGCACGGGCGGCAAGTACAAGGATGCCTTCCGGCGCATCTGGGACATCCTGCTGCCGCTCTACCGGGACTTCAACCGCAGCTTGAAGGAAGCGGGGATGTCCTACGAGGGGCAGGTGTACCGCGCGCTGGCGGAGCGCCTGAAGGAGGCGTCGGCCGCCGACGTGCTCGTGGAGCCGTTCCCGGATGTGCGGAAATTCATTTTCGTCGGCCACAACGCGCTCAACGCGTGTGAGAAACGCCTGATGCACCGCCTGCGCGACGCCCGCCTGGCGGAGTTCTGCTGGGACTACGGCAAGGGCTGGATCAGCGATCCGCACAACAAGTCCTCGCTCTTCCTGTCGCAGAACGTCCGGGAGTTCCCGCAGGCGTTCGACCCGGATCCGGAAGGGCTGGGCGCCCCGCGGATCCGCGTGCTGGGCGTCCCCTCCGGCGTGGGACAGGCCAAACAACTGCCCGCCATCCTGGAGGACCTCGGCGCCGGCGGCATCGAGACGGCCGTCGTGCTGCCGGACGAGAACCTGCTGATCCCCGTGCTCAACTCGGTCCCGGAGCAGATCCGGGACATCAACGTGACGATGGGCTACCCGATGTCGGGCAGTTCGCTGAGCGCGCTGATGGATGACGTGGCCGCCCTGCAGATGCACCTGCGCGAGAAGGACGGCGCGTGGTCGTTCTACCACCGGCAGGTGTGGAGCATCTTCTCCAACAGCATCTTCAAGAGCCTGGCAGGCGACGAAGGACAGGCCCGCATCGAGGCCGTGCGCAAGGCCAGGCAGTTCTACATCCCCCAGGCGGACCTGAACGGGATTCCGCTCTTCGACCGGATCTTCCGGCCGGTGGTCAAGGATCCCGGCGCGGCCGATGCGGAGTCGATCCGTGCGCTGGAGGAATACCAGGCCGACCTGCTCTCCGACCTGGGCCGCCGGATGCAGGACAAGCCGGAACTGGCGCTGGAGCAGGACTTCGCCCGCGAGTATTATCTGGCGGTGAGACGCCTGCAGGACTGCCGGCTGGAGGTGCTTCCGGCCACCTATTTCCGCCTGCTCGGCAAACTCCTCGCCGCGACCGCCGTCCCGTTCCGCGGCGAGCCGCTCAAGGGCCTGCAGATCATGGGCCCGCTGGAGACGCGCGTCCTGGACTTCGACAACCTCGTCGTGCTGAGCTGCAACGAAGGCGTGTTCCCGCACCGCAACGTCGCGGCCTCCTTCGTCCCGGCGGAGCTGCGCCGCGGATTCGGCCTGCCGACCTACGAATACCAGGACGCCGTGTGGGCCTACTACTTCTACCGGATGGTCCGGCGGGCGAAGAACGTCTGGCTGCTGCACGATACCCGCACGGAAGGTGTGCGGACCGGGGAGGAGAGCCGCTATATCAAGCAGCTGGCCCTGCATTTCGGGGTCCCCGTGGAGCGCTATGTCCAGCGGGCCGCAATCGGCGGCGGCGATGCGCAGGAGATCATTCCCAAGACGGCAGATCATGTCCGCACCCTCCGGGAAAAGAACCTGTCCGCCTCGGCCCTGCAGAACTACCTGGCCTGCCCGGCCAAGTTCTATTATGCCTCCGTCTGCGGCCTCAAGGAGAAGGAGGAAGTGGCGGAGGCCCTGGAAGCCAACGGCATCGGCAACGTCTATCACCATGCGATGCAGGATCTCTACGGTCCCGCGGAACAACCGCATCCGAAAGAATGGCCCGTTACGCGCGAATACCTTGTCTCGCTGCTGAAGGGCGGCCGCATCCGGGAGGAGGTCCGCCGCTGGATGCTGGAGGAACTGAATTCCGACGAGGTCACCGGACGCAACATCATCTTCGAAGATATGATCCGGCGCTATGTGCGCAAGACGGTCGAGCGGGACGTCGAGCTGCTTGACGCCCGCGGGGCGGACCGTTTCAGGATGCTTGGCGCGGAACTGAGACGCACGGCCGGCATCGACGGGTTCCACTTCGTCGGCTATATCGACCGGCTGGACAGCGTCAGCCCCGGCGAAGTGCGGGTGGTGGACTACAAGACCGGCAAGGTCACGGACGAGGACTTCCGCATCTCGGACGAGAATGCGGAGTCGGTGGTGGAGGCCGTGTTCGGCGCGGACAATTCCAAACGCCCCAAGATTGCGCTCCAGCTCTATCTGTATGACCGTTTCATCTCCGGAGATCCTGCAGCAAAGGACTGCAGGATCGTCAATTCGGTCTACCAGCCCTCGCGCCTGTTCGTCCAGGGCGTGGAGCAGGTGGCGGTGGAAGGCCGCTTCGTCCGGCTGATGGAGGAGCGCCTGCACGGGCTGCTTGCCGAGATCGCCGACCTCTCCGTGCCCTTCCGGCGCACGGAAGACACGGAGACGTGCGGATGGTGTGATTTCAAAAATATCTGCGGCCGATGAAAATCCTGAAAGCCAGTGCCGGATCCGGCAAGACCTACCGGCTCTCCCATGCCTACGTGGACGAGCTGCTCGCCAGCCGCGAGCCGTATCCCTACCGGCATATCCTGGCGGTGACCTTCACCAACAAGGCTACGGCCGAAATGAAGAACCGCATCCTCAAGGTCCTGGCGGAGAAGGCGGAGACCGATGACCGGGCGCGGGCCCTGCTGACGGACCTGCTGCACGACTACGGCGCCTTCTCCGTGAGCACGATCGACCGCTTCTTCCAGCAGGCGATGAAGGCCTTCTCGCGCGAGATCGGCCAGTTCGCGGACTACCAGATCGAACTGGACAAGGATTCGCTGATCGCCGAGACGATGGACCGTATCCTGGATTCCTTGACCGAGGACAGCGAGGAGCTGCTTCTCTGGATCCGGAGCGCCCTGCAGGATACCTTGGAGAGCGGACGCAAATATGCCGTGGACGACGGTCTGCTGGAGACGGGACGCCTGCTTCGCAACGACGAATTCCGCAAGCTGGCGGAGCGTTACGGCATCTCCGGCAAGGAAGCCTTTGCCAAGGAGCGCCTGGGACGGATCCGCGAGGACTGCCGCGCCAAGATCAAGGGCTTCGAGGCCCAGGCCGCGGCGCTGGGCTTCCCGCTCGAGCCGGGCAAGCCGGCCAGCCCGAAGAACAAGGCGAAACTGATCAAGGCCACGCCCGGCCTGGCGGAACTTTTCGACGAGCCGTACCGCATCTACTGCACGGCCTGGATCCTGGACAAACTCATCTTCCAGCTTGGCCTTGCCGGCGAATTCTACAGGGAGTTCGACGCGCTGCTCGCGGAGAAGAACGTGATGTGCCTGGACGAGTCCAACATCCTGCTCCGCGACATCATCGCCGGATCCGACGCCCCGTTCGTCTATGAGAAGCTGGGCGTGCGCTACGACCACTTCCTGCTGGACGAGTTCCAGGACACTTCCCGCATCCAGTGGGACAACTTCCTGCCGCTGCTGCGCGAGAGCGAATCCCGGGGCGGCCACAACCTGGTCGTGGGCGATGTCAAGCAGAGCATCTACCGCTGGCGGGATTCCGACTGGGAACTTCTGGGCGGCGAGATCCTGAAGACCTTCCCGGATGCGGACGTGGAGACGATGCAGGACAACTGGCGCAGCGCCCGCACCGTCGTGCTCTTCAACAACCGTTTCTTCGCGTATGCCGCCGCGCAGACCGGCCTGCCGGACATTTACGCCGACGTGCAGCAGACGCCGAAGACCGAGGAGGCGCAGGCGGGGTCGGTGCAGGTCAGTTTCACGGACGACCAGCCTGCCGCCGTGCTCGCTTCGGTGCTCGCCGCCCGGGATGCCGGAGCGAAGTGGGGCGACATCGCCGTGCTGGTGCGCAGCCGGAAGAAGGGGGCCCTGCTGGCCTCCACCCTGATCGGGGCGGGAATCCCGGTGGTCTCGGACGATTCGCTGCTGCTCAAGTCTTCCCCCGTGGTGCGGCGCCTGGTCTCGCTGCTGAGCTGCTACGAGAATCCGGACGACGAGATCGGACGCTTCCTGGCAGACTCGATGGACCTGGAATTCCCGAAGGAATACCATTCGCTGGTGGATTTCTGCGAACAGCTGCTGCGTGCGATGCGGGCCTGGGACCCCGCGTCGTTCGAGGGACAGGTCCCCTTCATCCAGGCCTTCATGGACGACCTCCAGGCCTGGGTGCAGGTTTACGGCAACAATCTCCGCTACTACCTCAGGCACTGGGAGGAAAAGGAACTCTACATCGTGTCGCCGGAGAATGACGCCTCCGTGCGCATCCTGACCATCCACAAGTCCAAGGGCCTGGAGTTCCCCTATGTGATCTTCCCCTACGCCGACGAGGTGAAACTCTACAAGCCCGACGTGCACTGGAGCCGGCTGGACACGGAGCGGACGCCGTTCGGGCCCGAGGCGGACGGCATCTATCCGGTCGATCTGACCGGGCAGGCCGGGACGAGCCTGTTCGCCGCGGCGGTCGAGCGCGAACGGCACCAGCAGCTGGTGGATAACATCAATCTCTTTTATGTGGCATTTACCCGTGCGGCCAAGTGCCTGCACGTCATCGCGAAACAGCCCTCACAGAAGGTCCGGGGAGCCGTGCAGAGGGGAAAGACGCCGGAATTCGGCAATTTCGCCGAGATCCTGTTCGCTTTCCTGCGCGGAGCGGATACGCACTTCGCCGGTGAACCGTATGACTTCCGGCGGATGGAGCGGGAGGAGGCGGCGCAGGAGAAGGATTTCCCGGGGGCCTACCCCTCCTGCGCGCTGGACGGACGGCTGCGCCCCTCGCAGGATGCAGCGGACTTCTTCGGCGAAGACGGCAAGGTGGGGACGGAAGCCTCCTCGCGCCTGCGCGGCATTGTCCTGCACGACATCCTCTCGCAGGTGAAGGTGCCCGCCGACCTGGACGCCGCCGTCGCGCGGGCCGTACAGGATGGTCAGCTCGACACGGAAGGCGGAAAGCTGACGCTCGCCCTGCTGCGGGATCGCATTGCCGCCCGGCCGGAATGGTTCCCGCCGGCCGGCCCGGGCGTGGAGATCCTCAATGAGCAGGAGCTGTTCGACACCGACGGATCCGTCCACCGTCCCGACCGGGTGATCGTGCACGGGCGGGAGGTGCGCATCCTGGACTACAAGTTCCTGGCCTGGAACCCGGAGGAAGAAAGGAAATACAAGAAACAGATCGACCGTTATTCCCGGCTCTGGACGCGCCTGGGCTATGAGGTTACGGAGGCCGCTCTCTGGTTTTTCTATCAGGAGGCAGGAGCGTTCGTGGATCGGGTGGTACGGTTTTTTCAAGAGGACACTGTGTGATGAAGAAACTGATTTTGATTTTGGCCTGCGCCCTTCTGTCGGGCCTGGCCGTCCGGGCGCAGCAGCCGCAGCTTTCCGGGCTGGCGGCGCATCTGCAGACCGACCGTATCTCGCTCCGCTATTCCTGTGTGCTGACGCAGGACACCCCGGTCCACCTGTCCGGAGACCTGCTCGTGCAGGGGGAGTGTTACCGTGCCCGGGGCAACGGGATGGAGATCTACTGCGACGGGAAGACCCGCTGGACGGTGGATCCGGCTGCGCGGGAGGTCTATATCGAGACGGCTGCCGGCCTGGAGGAACTCCTTGCCTGGCGGGACTCCCTGTCGGAGCTCACGCTCACCGATGTCAGATACAGCCCCCTCTCGGAAGATCTCTCCCCCTTCCGCTATGATACGTCCTCGCTGGATGCCGACTGGATTGTCACGGACCTCAGACTTTAGAAATTGTTATCTTTGTAGAATGAATCATCGACTGCTCATTTCCCTTTTGCTGCCGGGCATCTGCCTGGCCTTTTGTGCACAGACCCGTGCTCAAGTGGTCTATGTCCCTGAAACTGTGCATCTGCAGGCTCCCCGCGTGCCTGAGTTCGTCGAATTCGCCGGACAGACCTACCGCTTCGACCGTCCGGACCTCTACGAGCGGATGGACCGTGAGATGATTGCCTTCACCTTCGGCCACACCAATTCCATCCTGATGCTCAAGCGCTCCGAGCGCATCTTCGCCCAGATCGTCCCGATCCTGCGGAAGAACGGTGTGCCGGAAGACCTGAAATACCTGATGGCCATTGAGAGCAATCTCGACCCCAAGGCCTATTCCACGGCCGGTGCGGCGGGGCTGTGGCAGTTCATGAAGGCTACGGGCAGTTCCTACGGCCTGGAAGTCGGCACGGAGGTGGATGAGCGCTACAACATCGAGAAATCCACGGAGGCAGCCTGCAAATATCTCAAGGAGGCGTATGCCAAGTACGGCGACTGGATGACGGTTGCGGCCAGCTACAACGCGGGCCAGGGCGGCATCTCCAAGCGGATTTCCGCCCAGCGCCAGAAGCGGGGGATGGACCTGTTCCTGCCCACGGAGACCTCCCGCTACATGTTCCGCATCCTGACGGCCAAATACTTTTTCGAGCATCCGGAGGCATTCGGCTTCGACGTCGAAGACCGCTATCCCTACCTCCCGCCGAAGGAGACCGTGGAAGTCAGCGGTCCGATCGAGAACCTGACGGATTTCGCCGAGGAGCACGGCACCACCTATTTTCATCTCAAGGAAGCCAACCTCTGGCTGCGCAGCGACAAGCTGACCAACAAGGCCGCCAAGACCTACAAGGTCATCATTCCCACCAGCGAGTATTAGTGCCCGGCAGGCGCTGCCTTACCGGTGCAGGAAGGCGTCGAGGATGGGCTGCAGGTCGTCGAGGCTTCCGACAAGCACCTGGCGGGGCTTCGACCCCTCCTGCGGGCCCACGATGCCGGCCGCTTCCAGCTGGTCCATCACGCGTCCGGCCTTGGCGTAGCCCATGCCGAGCTTGCGCTGCAGGTCGGAGGTGGAGCCGCGCTGGCTGATGACCACCATCTTGGCGGCTTCCTCGAAGCGGTCGTCCACCTTGCCCATGTCGACCATGCCGCCACCGCCGCCTTCGCCGTCGCCGCCCTGTTCTTCCGGGGCGGGGAGGTAGTAGGGCGTGTTGTAGCAGCGGCCGTAGCCGGTCTGGCTGCCGATGAATTCCGTCACGGCGTCGATCTCCTTGCCGTCGATGTAGCCGCACTGGATGCGCTCGGACTCGATGCCGGCGGAGAAGAGCATGTCGCCGCGGCCGATCAGTTTCTCGGCGCCGGGAGCGTCGAGGATCGTCGTGGAGTCCACGCGCGAAGCCACGCGGAAGGCGATGCGCATCGGGAAATTGCTCTTGATGATACCCGAAATCACATCGACGGACGGACGCTGCGTCGCAAGGATCACATGCAGGCCCGCGGCGCGTCCCTTCTGTGCGAGGCGGATGATGGAGTTGGTGATGCTCCGGCTGGCGGCGCGGGCCTCCGGAGCGGCGCCCGTGGTCATCGTCAGGTCGGCGTATTCATCGACCACCACGACCAGGAACGGCAGGAAGCGGTGGCCCTTGTCGGGACGCAGTTTGCGCTCCTTGTATTTCTCGTTGTAGAGGGTGATCTTGTTCACGCCCGCCTTGCTGAGCAGTTCGTAGCGGTCGTCCATTTCCGTACACAGGGAGCGGAGGATCTTCTCGGCGTCCTTGGGCTTCTTGACGATGGCGTTGTTGCGCTCTTCCTCCTCGTCGGCGGAGTCGGGCAGCACCGCGAGGTAGTGCTTGAGGAGCTGGCCGTAGGCCGAGAATTCGACCATTTTCGGGTCGATGAAGACGAACTTCAGCTCCGAAGGGTGCTTGCTGTACAGCAGCGAAGAGACGATGACGTTCAAGCCCACGGACTTGCCCTGCTTGGTCGCGCCGGCGACGAGCAGGTGCGGGGCGTCGGCGAGATCGAACACGCGCACTTTCTGGGTGATCGTGTAGCCGATGGCCACCGGCAGGTCGGCCTTGCTGCTGCGGAAGGCGTCATCGTTCAGCAGCGCCTTCAGCGGGACGATGGAAGAGTAGTCGTTGGCCACCTCGATGCCGACGGAGTCGGACAGGGTCACGACGCGCACGCCCTTGGCGTTGAGCGACAGGGCGATGTCCTCCTGCAGCTTCTTGATGTCCGCGATTTTGACGCCCGGGGCGGGATAGACTTTGTAAAGCGTGACGGTCGGGCCCACGATGGCCTTGACGTCGTTGACCTGGATCTTGTAGTTGGCCAGGGCCGCGCGGATCTTGTTGTTGTTGCGGGTCAGTTCTTCCGTGGAGACTTCCCGGCGGCCGCTGGAATAGCTCTCCAGCAGGTCCAGGGACGGGAACTGGTATTTCGGGAGGCCGTCCGGCGGATCCAGGCGGTTGTCGATCGGCTGGAGGTCCTCGACGTTTTCGGCCTCCAGGCCGTCGTCCTCCACGATCTCGAATTTGCCTTCCTGGGCAGGGACCGGCGTGTCGCCTTCCGCCGGAGCGGGCGTCTGCGGCGGCACGACAGGCTGCGGCTGCTCTTCCAGGGCGATCTCCGGGATGTCCAGCGGAGTGTCGTCCGCTTCTTCCTGCTGCATCGCGAACGCCGGTACAGACGGGCTTTCCCCGTCCGGCTCCGTGTCCTGCTCCGTTTCGGCGGGGACTGCCGGGCCTTCCTGCGGATCGTCGACCGGCTTCTTCTGCCCGAGGGTGGAGAACCAGCGGTTGAAACGCTTGGACGAGAAGAACAGGTAGCAGGCAAGCAGGATCAGCACGAACAGGCCGGTGACGATCGGTCCGAACAGGTTGGCGGACCAGCCGATGACGGCCGCCCCGCATTGTCCGCCCAGCCCGCCGCCGAACAGGGTGTCCAGTCCCGCCAGCGACCCGGCGTAGGCGAGCACCAGCGATGCGATGAAAGCCCCGAAGAGTGCGATGAGCGCCGTCTTGAGCAAGGAGTTGGGCCAGGAATGCGCCAGCAGCCTGACGGATATGGCCGCCAGGATGAACAGCAGGGCGAAACTTCCCAGCCCGAAGAGCTTGCACACCAGCAGGTGGCCGGTCCGGAAGCCGAGCTTGCCGGCAGCGTTGCCGACGGACCGGGCGGCCTGCAGCGCATCCGGGTCCCCCAGCAGGCTCATGTCTTCCTGCCAATGGAAGAGGTACGAAAAGCTCGCTATAAAGATAAAAAGGGTCAGCGCGGCCACGACAAGCCCCGCGATGCGGACAGCCGCCGCACGTTCCTCTTCATCCCAGGATGTCCAGATTCTCATTTCTTTTTGAACGGTCTCTTGAAATTCTTTTTCTGCCGGTTCCGCAGGCTGCCCGGCTGCCCTACGTTGATGCCCAGCCCGGGACGGGAGAAGTTGGCGTCGCCGGAGATCTTGCTCAGGCTGATCCCTTCCGGAATCTTGAGACGGTAGTCGGAGAGTTTTTCGATGTCGGCGAAGATCGTCTCGTCGGCCACGCTGTCCTTGTTCCAGATCAGGTATTGCTGGCGCATGTAGATGGCCAGCGAGCGGATCATCCCGGTCTTGACCTCGCCGTCGGGCTGCTCACAGAGCAGGTTGATGATGCCCTCGATGTTGCGGCCATAATGGAAGGCCTTGATCCGGCTTCCCTTCATGGGAATGGGGACGGGATGGGTGGTGAACGTTTCCTTCACGGGGCAGGGATAGGGCGAATCGATGTCCAGATCGTAGCCGGCGATCATGTAGAGGTGGTCCCAGAGCTTGTGCTCGAAATTCTCCTGCGTGTGGACCTGCGGGTTGAGCAGTTCCATGACCTTGACCACGGCGCGCGCCTGCTCGCTGCGTTTCTCCCTGTCGGGGATGGCTTTGAGCTGCTCGACCATCTTCAGCACGTTGCGCCCGTATTCCGGCATCGCCAGCCGTTCGCGAGAGGTATTGTAATCCAATGTATTGGTGTTTTCGTTCAGAGACATATCCTTCCAAATTAGAATAGAATGCAAAGATAGTGATTTTTGCGGAATTCCGCTTATTTCGCCCGTGCGGCAAAACCGTCGGACATCCAGGTCCCGCTGCCGGTGATCAGATAGCCCTCGACCCCTTCGCGCGCGAGGATCAGCGCCTGCGCCTGTTCCGGTCCGAGCACCATGCAGGCCGTGGCGAGGGCGTCGGCTTCGGCGGCGGTGGGGGCCACGACGGTGGCGCTGAGCAGGTCGTGCGTGACCGGATAGCCGGTGCGGGGATCGATCGTATGGGCGTATTTCTTCCCGTCCCGGATGTAGAATTTCCGGTAGTTGCCCGACGTGACGATCCCGCAGGCACTGCCGTCGGACTGCCAGATTCCGTTGAGGTCGCGGCCCGGCGTATCATTGCCGTCCACCGGATTGTCCACCCCGATGGTCCAGCCCTGCCCGGACGGATTCAGCCCTTCGACGAAGATCTCCCCGATGTCCACGAGCATGTTGTGTACCCCCAGCGAATGCAGGTAGGCGGCCACGACGTCGCAGGTGTATCCCTGGGCGATCGCGTTGAAATTCAGTACTTTTTCCTCTTTGCATGCGGCCAGTGCGGCAGCCACGCGGTCCGGATCCGGCAGGCTGTCGGCGGTGAAGCCGAAACCCCAGATGTCGAAGAGCGGCGCGGCGGCGGCGTCAAAGGCCCCGCCGGTCTGTTCCCGGTAGCGGTCGGCCAGGGCGCGGACCTCGCGGAAATAGCGGTCCGGCACGATCTCCTCGCCGGCATTGTAGCGGGTCAGCAGCGAGTTCTTGTTGTAGCCCGACAGGCTGAAATCAATCCCCGTCAGCAGGGAGTCGATGGCGGCGGCAATCTCCGCACGGGGGGTGTCCACGCCGGTCAGGTCGGCCTTGACCGTGTAGGTGCCGCCCTGGGCGTAGCCGGTGAAAGCGGCATAGCCCGCCTGCCGGCAGCCGGCGAGCAGGCAAAAGGCAAGAAGAGCAGGGAAAAAAAGTTTGCGTTTCATCGCTTCGGCAAAGTATTTGCACAAAGTTAGCGGTTTTTCGCGCAATTTTGCGCATCTTTGCAAATTGTAACAGAAGAAAGTATGAAGTTGTATAGATGGTTGCTTCCCGCCGCGCTGATCCTGGGGTTCGTGCTGCTCGGGGGCTGCAAGAAGAAAGAAGACGCGGAGAGCAAGAGCCTGACCGGCACGCTGTCCCTGTCGTTTCCCGCCTATGTCAATCCCGGCTACACCAAGACCTTCCTGATTGATACGCTGATGACGCTCAGCCGCTCCGATCTCGGCACCATCGGATACCGCTTCGTGGACCCGGACACCGGCGTGGCGGACACGCTCGTGACGGCCGACGGCGTGATCAGGCACCACGAATACACGGTCACGGCCGCCGACAAGACCGGTTCCCAGACACTGACGCTCTACGCCTTCGTGCCGGACGGCGCGGGCTATTACGGCAAGTCCGTCTCCTCGGCATTCACGATCGTGAAACCCGGCTGGGGAGAAGGCGCTTCGATCTCGAATTTTACGGTCGATCCCGACGCCATCATCCTTGATGAGCGGGATCTTTATCCCTACCATGTCACCTATGCCGGCGGTCTGCTCTGGACGCGCAACAACTTGGCCTGGGAGGGCGCAGGCGCCGCCTATCAGCGCTGCGAGGCGATGTCCGGCATCTTCGGCCGCTACTACACTTGGGAAGAGGCCCGGACCGCCTGTCCCGAGGGGTGGCGCCTGCCCACGGATGCGGAATGGACCGCCCTCGACGGGGAGGCCGCTCCGGGCAAGGACCTGCCCGGCCTGGCGGGACGGGTGATGGGAGACATCCGTTTCAACGGGACCAAGATGTGGGAGTATTGGCGCGAGGTCCCTATTACCGACGCGCTCAACCTGTCCGCCATGCCGGTAGGCTACGCCACGGTCGCGGGGAAGGACTACACCTTCGACGGACTCTACAAGTACGCCGCGTTCTGGACTTCCGACGAAGCCGACGGGCTGGGCGTCTGCCGCTACATCTACCACGACAAGGACATCGTCTACCGCAGCCTGATGTCCAAGACGGATTTCGCCGCCTCCGTGCGCTGCGTCAGGGAATTGTAGCCACGGTCTCCAGAAAGGAAAGCAGACTCTGGCCGACGGTGTCGGCCAGTTTTTTTATGCCCGGCGGACAGTCGGGCCACAGCACGGCGGGCAGGGCGCAGAGCAGGAATCCCTCCGTGAGCGGCAGGGCGCCCAGGTTGGTCAGCAGGAAGTATTGGGGAAAACTGCGGAAGCGGAGCCAGACGAGCGGCGCCGTGAAGGCCTGGCAGGAAAGGGTCAGCGCCGCGGCGCTCCAGATGCGCCGCAGCGGATCCCAGCGGGTGCTCCGGGGATACCAGGCGTCCATCGCCGGGAACAGGAGGTAGATCCCGAGCATCGCCAGGTAGGAGAGCTGGAAACCGAGACTGTGCACGACGCCGGGACGGAGCGTCAGCTGGATGAGCAGCGCCGCGCAGAAGATGTTCATCGGGCGGCGCCGGCGGCCCGGAAGCAGGCGCGACAGTTCGCTCAGCACGATGAACAGGAAGGCCCGCACGAGCGAGGGCGAAGCCCCGGTCATCACCAGATAGAATCCGGAGAAGGCGATCATCGCGCCGCTGCGCAGGACCGTCGCCGGCCGGCTGTGCCCCAGCCAGCAGAGCCCCTTCTGCAGGATGCCGCAGAGCATCCCCAGATGCAGTCCGGACAGGGCGAGGATGTGTGAGGCCCCCGCGGCGCGGAACGCCTCCACCGTGGCCCGGTCCAGCTCTTCGCGGTATCCGGCGAGCAGCGCCTTCAGCAGGGCGGCCGTGCTGTCGTGCGGAAAGCCGGCTGCATCGACCGCACGCAGCA
>JAFTGA010000055.1 GCA_017458145.1 Bacteroidales bacterium
AAGATACAAAAAACAAAGCTACCGTGGGTGAACTCCCCCACAGTAGCCAAGAAAACTATAACGCGCGGTTTATCGGGTCCCGAGCGGCACGGTGACGGGCTTCTTCAGACCGGAGACCGTCAGCGAGACGGCGCCTGGCGTGGTGCCGCTGCGCAGGATGGCAAGTGCCGTGCCGTGGAAAAGCCGCACGTGGCTGTCGGTGCTGATCTCCTCGGAGGTGATATCGCCATTGGCCACGCCGATCAGGGTCGCGTCGCCCTTTACGGAGAATTGCAACTCGTTTTCCGCAGTCCAGACACGCCTGCCGCGGCTGTCCACGGCCGTAATCCGCACCAACTGCAGGTCCGTCCCGTCCGCTTTCCAGTCCGCGACGGCCGGCTCGATGCGCAGGGCAACCGGCTGTCCGACCGTCTCCAGCCGGTGCCGGGCCACGATGCGGCCTCCCTTGCGGGCCACGGCCTCAACCGATCCGCTCTTGTACGGAACGTCGTCCCACTTGATCCGATTGCGCTCGGCGGGCTCGGCATTGTTCGGCTTGACGCCCAGGCTTCGGCCGCCCACGAAGAGCTCCACTTCATCCGCGTTGGTGAAAGTATAAAGGCTGACCTTCTCGCCGGGGGTGCGGTTCCAGTTCTCGCTCATATGGGCGGTGCCTACCTGGATGCCGTTCCAGACATTGTCGGCGGCCAGTTGCTCGATGACGCCGATATGCACCAGGGGTTCATCGCTGAACATGCTCTTGACGAGCCAGGCGTAGGGCTTGGGCTCCCAGGAGATGTCGAAGGCACCCTGCGCCCAGCCTTTGGCCGGCCAGCCGCCGCTCTCGCCCAGGTAGTCGACTGCGCCCCAGTAGGCCAGGCCGATGACCTTGTCTCGGTCCATCCCGAACCAGTTGCCGGGGATGCCCGTTGTGTTGGCCTCGCTCTGGTAGAACATCATATGCGGGAAGCGTTCGGCGTCTCCGGGGAAATACATATAACGGTAGTTGTAGGAGGCGACGTCCGTCTCGAGTGCCAGGTCGCACGGGAGATCATCGGTCTCCCAGTTGCGGTAGCGCGGATGCATCGCGACCGTCGTCGGGCGGGTCTTGTCGTATTTGTGCAGGAGTTCGCGCTGCAGGCGGTAGGCCGTGACGCCGAAATCCCCGAAGGGCTCCGGGTTTTGCTGCAGTTCGTTGCCGAAGCTCCACATCACCACGCAGGGATGGTTGCGGTCGCGTTTGACCCATTCCTCCACGTTTTCCTGCCAGAGGGCTTTCCAGTCGCGGCGCCCGCCGGCGAACTGCATGTTCCATTTGTCGTACAGTTCGTCGACCACCAGGATGCCAAGCCGGTCGCAAGCCTGCAGGAAGGACTCGGAATAGGGGTTGTGGGAAGTGCGGATATGGTTGTAACCAAAGGACTTGAGCGTCCGGAGATGATACTCCTCCGCGCGCGGATAGACGGCGGCACCCAGCGGGCCCATCGTGTGGTGGTTGGCGGCGCCCTTGAGGATCACCTTCTGCCCGTTGAGTTTCAGTCCGAACTCCGGACCGAATTCGATCGTGCGGATGCCGAAGGGCTCGCTCACCCGGTCGCAGACCTTCCCGTCCGCATCATAGAGCGTGACCTCTACCGTATAAAGATACGGGTCTTCGCAGCTCCACAGGCGGGGCGACGCCACGCGCAGGGGCTCCAGGTCGTAGTCGCTGGCCGGCAGCCATTTCTTGTATTTGGTCTCGGTCGTCTGCTCCGCTACGGTCTTGCCTTCGGCATCCAGCAGGCGGACTCCGAAGCGGACGGACTCGAGCTCGCGCGAGCGCAGGAAGATGCCCGCCTGAATATCGATGACGGCCTGGTCGCGGCTGGCGTCTGCCGTGCGGATGTAGAGCGGATGGCGGCGGAAGTAGCCGTTGGCGGGCGTGACGATCAGGTTGACGTCGCGGAACAGGCCGCCGCCGGTGTACCAGCGGGAGTTGAACGGTCCCATCGTATCCGCGTGGACGGTCAGTTCGTTGGCTTCGCCATACTTCACTTTGTCCGTGATGTCAATGTCGAAACCGAGGTAGCCGTAATCCGTGCCGCCGACTCGCTCTCCGTTGAGATAGACGTCACCGACAAGCATAATGCCTTGGAAATCAATCAGGATGCGTTGTCCTTTGAACTCGGCCGGGATCTCCAGGATCTTTTTGTACCAGCCCGTACCGAGCGCCTTGAAAGCGCGGGAGGACAGGATGCTGCGGAAGTTGGCCGCCAGATCGTCGGAGCCTTTCTCGTCGGCGCCGGGAGCTATCCAGGGCTGGGAGATCTGGTAATCGTGGGGCAGGTTGACGGTCTGCCAGGCGTCGCCCTCTTCCCCGTAGCGGAACTGCCAGCCGGGATTGAGGCTCAGGGTGTCGCGGACGAGCCCGTCGGGCTTCGCCGCCGCAGCCAGGCAGCAGGTGGCTGCCAGCAGGAGGGTCAGTGTTTTTTTGAGATACATAATGGTTATTGGTTTTGCAGGTTGGCTTATTCTTTCTCCTGCTCCGCAGGGTCGGTGTCCGGATCCAAGTAGCCGTCGAAGTCGATGGTGTCCCGGTTGCCCGAACGGACGTTCAGGGAGGCCTTGCCGTTGCCGAACACGTCCAGCTGGTAGATCAGCCGGTCCTCGCCGCTGCTGGTCTGGAAGATGATCCTTCTGCGGTCTTTCTTGATGGGCGTGTCCTGGTAATCAGTGATTTCCCCTTCAAAATTGAGCCCCTTCCCTCCTCCGTACGGAATGTTGTATGCCACGCCGAAATACGGGAGATACGAGATGACCTTGTCTCCGTTGACAGTCAGCGAATAGGTCGAATTCGCGGGCCGTGCGCCTCCCCGGGCCGGGCGGACATAGTCGATGTCCACCTTGAACCTGCGCGAATCCAGCCGCTCCTGTATTTTCGCTTCCGTCTGCGCCCGCTCTTCCGGGCTCTGCCGGACTGTTCCGCACGCCGCCAGGGCGCAAATCATTGCCGCGAGGGCCAAAATCTTTTTCATAAAACGAGTTGATCTGTGGTTAACCATACAAAAATAATAAAAACTTTCCGGAGTCATTCCAGACCCGGCGCGGAATCTCTGAAAACTTGCGTAACTTTGTCCTGCCATGTCCATTTTCGCAAAGCGCACCGACCCCGCCGCCCGCTGGCGGATCGACAGCCCCGAGGCCCTGTACCGGACCGTCCGGGCGTGCGGCATCATTCCCTTTTTCGAGGGGCCGGTTCCGGGTTTCTCCGTCGAGGAGATGACGCCGCCGGAGCACTGGTTCGACGGCGAGACGATGGGACCCTGGGACTGGAAGATCCATGCGGTGCAGCGGGGCGACGTCGCCTACGGCAAGTTCCTGCTGGGCGGGAAGGCCGCCTTCGCCTCGGCGGAGTGCTACCGGGATCTGTTGAACTGGCGCCGGTCCCTGCCCAAATGCGCTCTGCGCGAAAGCGACCGGAGAGCCTATGAGGCCGTCTGCGAAGCCGGGAGCCACACGAGCCGCGAACTGCGCAAGATCTGCGGGCTCAAGAAGTCGCAGATGGACGCCGTGGTGACGCGCCTACAGTACCAGACCCTGCTGGTGACCGGCGACTTCGAGCGCGTCTATAAGGGCGAGTTCCTCGAATACCAGGGCTGGCAGCTCGCCTCCTTCTGCCGCCCCGAAGACCTCTTCGAATACGACCTGGACGCTCCCTATTGCTCTCCGCCGGAGTCTTACGGGCGTCTCGCCGCCCGCATCCGCTCCGCCGCTCCCGCCGCCACCGACGCGGACATCCGGAAACTGCTGGGGTAGGTCCCTCCCCTTCCCGTCCTGCCCTTTCACTCCGTCCTGCCCGGCCCTTCCTCCGCCATGCCCGGCTCGACCGGGCATCTCCCCGCGCACCGGCCCGCCGGACGCTGCGGTGCACAGAGATGGGATCTCCAAGCTCTATTGATTATCAGGTAATTATGATTTAACCTTCGGTGTTTTCTCCGAAGGTTGATTTGTAATTCGTTGATTTTCAATGCTGACTAAAACAGCTGTTCTCTGCTTGATCGTACATCATTTTTCAGCTTTCAGCCCTGTGCCCAAAGGTCCATCAGCTTTGTCTGATGCGGAGAAAGAAACTTGCGTTTATGAAAACTATTTCTTAGTTATGTGAAGGCAAATAAAGGTCATGGAATCGGCCTGTTATGATTTAATACGAGCATGGATCCCGTGAGGGAGAAGTGCTCGTTCTTTTTTGGAAATTTAATAGAAAAAGATACTCTAAACTATTAGATAAATTAATAGAAATTTAACTATATTTGTGAAACTAAAATGAAGTATGATATGAACACAATTGAAGCAACAATAGAACGGGCATCGGACGGCACCTATACGGTCTATTGCCAAAAAGAGATTTTCTCCGGAGCCGGGGAGACGATAGAGGCCGCAAAGGCCGATATGAAGCGGCAGATGGATTTTTATAAGCAGACGGCTATTGAAGAAGGCTTCCGGTATCCCTCTTTTTTGGACGAAGAGTTTGACATCCACTATTCCGTGGATGCTGCCAGCCTGATGAAGTATTATGTCACATCCGGCATATTCTCCCTGGCCGGGCTGGAGAAGGTCACAGGTATCAACCAGAAACAATTATGGTCTTATCTGAACGGCACCAAGCCTCGAAAAGCTCAGCAGGAACGCATCGAGCGGGGTTTTCGGGCCTTGAATAACGATCTGAACGCCATTTTTGCTTAAGAACTATTTCATCCCCGACCTGCTCGGGGTGACCTCAGGATTCGTTGCAAGAAAAAGTTTTGCGAAACTTGTGATTTTGTAAAATATATTTTATAAATTTGTAAAACAGATATTATAAATATGTTATACGAAAGACACCATTTAGACCTGTTAAAGAGCCGTATGGCCGAGCCCAGAAGGCGCATGCAAATCATCATGGGCCCTCGTCAAGTGGGCAAATCCACCCTTGTAGGCCAATATACAGAAGGCATCGACATCCCCTTTGACTTTATTGCGGCCGATGGCGTCAACCGCGAAGATACCACCTGGATTCCGGCCCGTTGGCAGGAGGCCAGAATGAAAATGGATCTCCACTCAGAGCAGGAGCGCATCCTCATCATTGACGAGGTCCAGAAAATCCGGACCTGGAGCGAACAGGTAAAAAAGGAGTGGGACAGGGATACCCGAGAAAAACGCAACCTCAAGGTCATTCTCCTGGGCTCTTCCCGCGTTCTTCTGCAGAAAGGTCTGGAAGAATCCCTGGAGGGACGGTTCGAATCCATCAAAATGGGTTATTGGGAGTGGCACGAGATGCGTGATGCTTTCGGATTCACCATGCAGCAGTACATCTACTTTGGCGGCTTCCCCGGCCTGGCTCCTGACATAAAGGATGAAGACCGCTGGCGTGACTTGATGGAAGACACGATCATATCACCCATCCTTACCCGTGATATCCTGGAAATCGACGAAATCCGCAATCCGGCACTGCTGCGCCAGGTCTTCGAACTGGCCTGCATTGAGTCTGCCCTCGAACTGTCTCTGACCAAGATGCAGGGCACGATGAACAGCGGCACGGTCCCTACCATCAAGTCCTATTTGGAGGCCCTGGACAAGACCATGTTGGTAAAGCCCCTGCAGAAGTATTCGCCCTCTCCGGTCAAGGAAAAGAATTCCATTCCCAAGATGCAGGTGTATTGCAGTGCATTCCGTAACCGTTATGGCACCTTCACCTTCGAAGAAGCCATGACCAATGCCACGGAGTGGGGGCATCAGGTGGAATCCGCAGTGGGAGCCCACCTCGCAAACCGTTCGCTCCTGGATGGGTTCGAACTCCTTTACTGGCGCAATGATAAAAAAAAGGAGTGCGATTACATCCTCAAAAAGGGCCAGGCCCTGGTAGCCATAGAAGTCAAAAGCAGCAGCGCCGATAATACGGACGGCTTCGAAAAGTTCAAAGAACTCTATGCTGAACATATCACCAGCGCTTTTATCGTGGGCCCCGAAGGTCTTCCCTTGGAGGATTTCTTCAGTATTGACCTGAAAACACTATTCCGGAAAAGACAAGAAATCCAACCTCATATTGCGGTTATCCCAAATTTCTGAATGAGGAGCTCTGCTTGGTGACTGTCCTTCTGGACGAAATGGATGAACTTCCCGCTGGGGCTCCGGCGGGAAGTTTTTATTTTTGTTTGCGCTTACCCCGTACCCGCATTGAAAAAATGTTTATATTTGTGTGTCGCGCCTCCGGGCATTGGCAGACATAGATGAAAGTGTATGCTTTCTCCTTGTATGGAAATCCGCTAAATTTTCAACGAAACGAGGACGGCAGACGCTCATCATCCGGTATGAGCATATGATGCATTCCGCATCATCTTCATACGGGTGTGGGGTATTTGTTTATTCGTTTCAAGGTCCTACCAGAACCTCCAATCAAATAAGCATCGGCTCCACACTTTCTTTGTTGGTTTTATGGTCAAGATGGTGCCACTTGTCCCGGTTACGGCTCAAATGGGAAAGATGGACAGACCATCGGGTGTGTTTCGGCTTTATCGACACCCGGGGCTGGGAGGTCATCCCGCCGGATCTGACAGTATGTCTATTACTGGCGGAATTATAGGATCGTCGCCGATAAGGATTACATGGGCGTCATGGACTTTTCCGGATAAGCCATCATCCCGTTCATCTATGAGTACGTCACGCCTCCGATGGGAAATGTTGTGGCCGCTCTGCGGAAAAGCGACGGGAAATGGGGTTTCCTGGACATCAAAACGGGGCGGCAGCTGCATCCCTTCGTCTATGACGAAGTCCATGAGCGGAGCTACAACCCCCGGAAAGGAACGGTCGAGGTGGAGCAGGGAGAGGATACCGTCGAAATCACCCTCCGTACCGGGAGGGCCCTGAATTCTCCCGCTGCCCGGCCTCGTGCCGTGGACCAGAACCTCTACACCTGGAAAGATCCCAAACTATTTTACGCGGACACGGTGAACCGCCTGCTCTCGATCTACGACAAGAAACTGAAGAAGACGCTGGTGTTCGGTTTTGACGAGGTGCCGGAGCATTACTACACGGAGGATGAATACAGTGGGCTGTTGGTTTGTGTCTGTGACGGCAAATATGGACTCATCGATGATAGAGGTAAAATCGTAGAAAGCTTCTTATATCCCGTAAACAAGCATTATATAATCCATAGAGGATCCTACTATGTCTCCTTTTATGACACGGTGACAGACAAATCTAAAACCATTCAATTTGCTGATCGAGATGACAAGTTTTACCTTGGAGAGTTAGATTTGCGTTCACCTGCGGAGCAATAGCGCGGGTAGCAGCTCGATCCTAGTCCCCCACCTTCCAGCTATCGATGCACTGGGTGTCGGATGAGAAGTTGACGCCGATCTTGAAGATCTTCTTGCCGCCGGCGAGGAACGGCAGGTAGTAGCCGTTCTTCTCCAGCTGGGCCAGCGCGGCATCGGCGCTCTGGTCCCTTTTGAGTTCGAGGACATAGACGAACCGGCTGCTCTCCAGGATGATATCCGCCCGGCCTCCGCTGGTGTGCCGCTCTGTCTGGACCTGCATCCCGAGAAGCTGGAACAGCGTGGACAGGGTGTTCTCGAATATGATCTCCCGGTCTCCTTCCAGGGGATATTCCCGGCTGGCAAACAGGGCCGTGAGCCGGTTCATCAGGGCGTTGACGTCGCCATTTTCGATATCCATGATGAAACGGTAAACGGACAGGTCGCCCCGGGTCTCCATCGCAGGAAGATAGAACCGGCTGAGGGACTGGAGGAATCCTGTCTTGACCTCTTCGTTGGGATAGTCCAGGGAATACAGGCGGAACCGGTCGTCGTATCCCTTGATCGTGAGATAGCCGGACTGGTAGAGGAGCGTGACGGCATCGGGCTGCTCGTAATTGGCTCCAGAAAGCTTTGAGGCCGGGACGGCATTGGTGGTCAGGTCGTCCAGCAAGTAGTTGCCACGCTGAAAATACCTCACGAGGAAGGACGGGGTGCCGGTCTCGAACCAGTACTCCTTGAATTCTCCGGAATCGAATGTGTTCAAGACACTGAAGGGATTATATATTCCCGCTGAATTCTGATGGAAATGATAACCGTCATACATCTCTGCCAGCTGGCTGTAGGTCTCTTTGACGGAGAGACCGTTGGCTTCAGCCAATTCACCCACACTTTCATCAAAACAGCTCTTCAGGTCTTCTTCCGAAATGCCGCAGATGTCCGTATAGCGGACATCCATGGAGATGTCCTTGAGGTTGTTGAGCCCGCTGAAGACGCTGAGCTTGCCGATATTGGTCACACCGGTCAGGAACCCGAAGCGGATGAAGGCGTCCTGGGATTTCATCGCGCTGTAGAAGCCTTGCAACTGCCTGCGAAAAACATCGGCCAAGGCTTCGTCGCCGAGGTTGTCCACGATGGGCTTGTCATATTCGTCAATGAGGATGACGACGGGATGTCCCGTCTGCCTGCAGGCCGCTTCGATGACATTGCCGAAACGCAGCCCGGCGACGTCAGAACGGTTCTCCACTCCGTATTCGGCTTCCCACCGGGACAGGATGTCGTCCAGAACCTTGTCGAGCACGTCTTCTTTGTCATAGGCCTTTCCGCCCAGATCGAGGCGGAGCACCGGATGTGTCTGCCACTTTTGTTCCAGTTCTGCGATGGCGAGTCCTTCGAAAAGTTCTTTCTTCCCGCGGAAATAAGCCTCCATCGTGGAGAGCAGCAGGCTCTTGCCGAAACGGCGGGGACGGCCGAGGAAGTAATAGCGCCCCGTACTCGCAAGCTTATAGATCAACGCAGTCTTGTCCACATAGACAAAACCGTTCTTGCGCAGACTTTCGAAATCTTGGATGCCAATCGGGTACAGCATATCGAATGAACAATTATTGACAAATATAATGTTATTTCAGCAAAAAGAGAATTAATTTGCTGCGCCCGACCTCGCTTCCCGCTCATACCGCAGCACATCCCCCTGATACCGCCCCAGATCGCGCTGGAGCTCTTCGGCGGGGATGACGGCGAGGTCGTTCTGCCAGGCGGGGAAACGGGCCGTCCAGGCGCTGGCGATGCTGTCGGCGGCGGCGCTGGCGCGGGAGAAGCTCGCCAGGTGGCGCTGCTGCACATCCGCGAAGTTCTCCTGGGTCAGGGTCCCGTACGAGGCGGAGAAGTCCGGCGTGCCGCCGGCCACGGGGACATAGCTGTACTGGCTGGAGAAGCCGAGGTCGATGAGTTTGGCGTGGCTCCCCTGCCGGGTCACGAGGATGTTGCCGGGACCGAGGTCGGCGTGGACGATGCCGGCTTCGTGCAGGTAGCCCACGGAGTCGCACAGCTCCCCCATCAGGCGCCGCACTTCCGCATCCGGCAGCGGACGGTGCTCCTCCACCCAGTCCGCAAGCGTCTGGCCGTCAATATATTCTTCGATAAGGAAGGGCCCCTGCGCGTCACTCCCCTTCTCGAAATACCGCACGATTCCGGGATGGTCGAGCCGGATGCCGAGGTCGAACTCTTTCTCCAGGGCCGCGACGAGCCTGGGATCGCTTCGCAGTTCCGCCTTCAGGCGCTTGAGCACGAACCACTTGCCCCAGCGCTGGAAGCGCCAGGTCTCGCAAGTGGCGCCGGAACGGACCGGCTCCATTTCCCCGGAGGGAAGCGGCGTCTGCTTCAGGTCGAATGAGGAATTGCCGTCCGTCATAGCTGGGCGAGTTCGGTGAGTCCTCCGGTCTGCCCGGCGGTGAAACGGCCCAGTTCGGCTCCGTCCCGGCGGACGCTGTCGGCGATCAGCGGATAATGCAGGCAGAGCGCCCCCGTGTGCAGGACATCGCCGGGTAGCAGTTTGCTGTGCTCGCTCGCGAGCACGCGGAAGCGCCCTTCGCCCAGGTACTCCATCTTCACGGACCGGTCCGGATCATAGCGCAGCTGGATGAGGGTACCCGGTGCCAGCGCCGCTGGATCCAGTACCCCGTCCTGCTCCCCGAAAGCGGAATTGCCGGCCTCCGAGAGCCCGGCGAGCAGCATTGGCCAGTCCGCGGCACCCAGGTAACGTGCGAGGGTGTCGAGCGTGGCGCGGCGCGGCTGCACTTCCGGGTCGATCAGGCCGAAGAGGCGCTTTAAGGTGTTGACGGACATGCCCGTGCCGATGCGTTCGGTGATGTCCAGCGCGAGGGCGTCGAAGTCGGAGGGATAGCGGAGCGTGTGGCCGAAGGCGGCGGCGAGTTTGTTCTGGATGTCGGGACTCAACAACATAATACAAAGATAGCAAATTCTCCAGTAAAAGATTCCGGGTCAGGCCCGGAATGACGTAGAATGGCTGTTAACGACGCTGAAAAATGGGATTAAAAGAATATTTAGTATATTTGAAGGATATTTGATAACCGAATCGGAATGTCACGTCACAGCAAATTGGATATTATCCTGGAGAATCTCACGATTGAGTCCGTGGCGGCGGAGGGCAAGGCGATTGCCCATACGCCGGAGGGACAGGTGGTCTTCGTGGGCTTTGCCGTGCCGGGCGATGTCGTGAATGTCCGGCTGGTCCGCAAGAAGAAGGCCTGGCTCGAGGGCGTGATCATCAAGATCGTGAAGCCGTCGGAGAAGCGTCTGGAGCCGTTCTGCGCGCATTTCGGCGTGTGCGGCGGATGCCGCTGGCAGCCGCTCCCCTACGACATACAGCTCGCCGCGAAGCAGCGGCAGGTCTATGACCAGTTGACGCGCATCGGCCACCTCCAGGTGCCGGAATTCTCCCCCATCATCGGATCGGAAAAGACGCGCTACTACCGCAATAAACTTGAATTCTCCGCCTCCAACCGCCGCTGGCTGACACAGGAAGAGGTCGCGGATGGCCTGGGCGACCGCCCCGGTCTGGGCTTCCACGTGGGCAAGTTCTTCGACAAGGTGCTCGACATCGAGACCTGCCACCTGCAGCCCGAGCCGACCAATGCGATCCGCCTGTTCATCAAGCGCTGGTGCCTGGAGCACGGCGTCTCTTTCTACAACATCCGCGAGAACCACGGGCAGCTGCGCAATATGTTCGTGCGCAACACCGACGCCGGCGCCGTGATGCTGATCGTCTGTTTCGGCGAGGATTTCCCGCTGCGCGCTCCCCTGCTGGACGCCGTGGCGGCCGGGTTCCCGCAAATCTCGTCGCTCTATTATGTGATCAACGACAAGAAAAACGACACGATCGGCGACCAGACCTGCATCCTGCACAGCGGTGAGCCGGCCATCTATGAGGAGATGGAGGGCCTGCGCTTCAAGATCGGCCCCAAGTCCTTCTACCAGACCAATACCGGCCAGGCGTACAATCTCTACAAGGTGGCGCGCGAATATGCGGGCCTGACGGGCGGCGAGACGGTCTATGACCTCTACACCGGCACCGGCACAATCGCCCAGTTCGTCGCGCGGGGCGCAAAGCGCGTGATCGGCATCGAATACGTCCCCGAGGCCATCGAGGACGCGAAGCTCAACGCCGCCGGCAACGGCATCTCCAACTGTGAGTTCCATGCCGGCGACATGAAAGACATCCTTACTTCGGACTTTATCGCGCAGCACGGCCGTCCGGACGTGATCATCGCCGACCCGCCCCGTGCGGGGATGCACCCGGATGTTGTCAAGACGATCCTCGAAGCCGCTCCGAGGCGGATCGTCTACGTGAGCTGCAACCCGGCCACACAGGCCCGGGACATGGAAATGATGAGCGGCAACTACAGGATTACGGCTGTCCAGCCGGTGGATATGTTCCCCCACACCTTCCACGTGGAGAATGTCTGCCGCCTGGACCGGATCGAAGAAGAATAAAACATGATGGCTATACAGATTCTTTTGCTGCTGGCGGGACTTGCTCTGATCGTGTTCGGCGCTGACTGGCTGGTGGACGGCGCGTCCGCCATCGCCCGCAAAGCCGGCATCAGCGAATTCGTCATCGGACTCACCATCGTCGGTTTCGGCACAAGTTGCCCGGAGCTGGTCGTCAGCCTCACGGGCGCCCTGCAGGGCAATGCCGACATCTCCGTGGGCAACGTGATCGGGTCCAACATTTTCAACACCCTGCTGATCCTCGGCCTGACCACCGTGATCGCTCCGGTGGCGGTGACCCGCTCCAACAGCCGCCGGGACATCCCCATCGCCTTGCTGGTGACCTTCCTGTTCGTCGTCCTGGCGATGACGGGAACGCAGTTGACTCGCATCGAAGGCATTGTGTTCCTGGTGGTTTTCGCGGCTTATATGTTCTACTGCTTCAAGTCTGACAGCGGCACTTCCGGGGAGGAAGCGGAAGCCAGGGTCAAGAGTATCTGGCTGGCCATTCTGCTGGTGGCCGCGGGCTTGGGCGGACTGATCTTCGGCGGCCAGTTGTTCGTGAACAACGCCACGGCCATCGCCCGGGCGCTCGGCGTGTCGGACAAGTTCATCGCCATCACCCTGCTCGCGGGCGGCACTTCCCTGCCGGAACTCGCGACCTGCATCGTGGCGGCTGCCAAGAAGAAAGACCAGTTGGCCCTGGGCAACGTGCTGGGATCCAATGTGTTCAATATCCTGCTGATCCTTGGCGCCTCTGCGACGGTCGTGCCGCTCTCCACGGCGTCGATTACGCTGGTAGACCTGGGGGCCGTGCTGCTGAGCGCCGTGCTGGTCTGGCTCTGGACCTATACCGGACGCCGCGACCGCATTGACCGCTGGGAAGGCGTCGTGATGCTCCTCGGCTTTGCGGCCTACTACACCTGGCTGTTCATCAATCTGTAACTAAAACCCGAATGATATGAATATCCGATTCAAACCTACCAAGTACCGGCTGATGAATGTGGCTACCGGCCGTGTCTTCGATGACCGCGGCTGGGACCTCGCAGATCCGCAGGGGGGCGAACCTTCGCTCGTGCGGGCCGTTTATGAGCAGAAGTCCTTCACGCCCCGCGAGGACCTGAAGGGGCTGTACCGCTATGCGGAATGGATGCCTGTCCGCCGGACGCTCAAGCTCTCCTGCTCCCCGGTCACGTACAAGTCCAAGGTGCTGGCCTGACATCTGGGTCTGAATAATCTGTATATCACCTTCTCCGGCTATTATCCGCGGATCGGCGCCAAGATGCAGACCTGTTCCTTCAAGGAGACGGAGGCATTCAGCGTGTGCGCGCGGATGGACCGCAAAGAGGAGCGCGTGCTCGTGGTCCAGTCTGCCGGCAATACGGCCCGCGCCTTTGCCCAGGTGTGCTCGGACAATGAGATTCCGGTGGTGATCTGCATCCCGGAGGACAACAAGCACGACCTGTGGTTCCACAAGAAGCTGCACCGCTGCGTGAAAGTGATCGCCGCGCCGCACGGCTGTGACTACTACGACGCCATCGCCCTGGGCGAGAAACTGGCGCAGGACCCGCGCTATTTCCTGGAGGGCGGGGCCAAGAACGTGGCGCGCCGCGACGGGATGGGGACAACCCTGCTGAGTTTCGTCGAGAAAGCCGGCCGCATACCCGACGCCTACTTCCAGGCCGTGGGATCCGGCACGGGCGCCATTGCTGCCTGGGAGAATGCCGAGCGCCTGGCGGCGGACGGCCGTTTCGGCGAGAATAAGATGCGCGTCTATGTGGCGCAGAACGCCCCGTTCACGCTGATCCATGATTCCTGGAAAGCGCAGTCGCGCGAACTCGCCGCGCTGGATCCCGTCGAGGGCCGCAGGCAGGCGGAGGTGATCCTCGCCAAGGTGCTGTCGAACCGCAAACCGCCCTACGGCCTGGCCGGCGGGATGTTTGACGTGCTGCGTGAGAGCGGCGGAGACACATTCACCTGCACCAACGACGACATCATGTACTGGCTGCTGCAGTTCCGCAACCTGGAGGGATATGACCTGCTGCCGGCTCCTTGTGCCGCCGTTGCGGCCCTCGCGCAGGCCGTGCACGACGGAAAAGTCTCCAAGGACGAATGCATCATGCTGAACTGTACCGGCGGCGGCACCCTGGCGTCGATGGCCAAGGGCTACGTGCTCAAGGAGCCGGATCTGGTGCTGGATCCTTCGGCACCGGCCGAGGAAGTGATCGCCGCCGTCGACCGCCTCTTCTAGAAATTGACGGCGATTGTCAGGTCCAAGGCACAATATCCTGCGTTGTTTTTCAGGATGTTGTGCCTTGAGACGTATCCGGGGGCTTCGGGATTCGGAATGAGCGGGTGGTCCTGCGTAAGGCGTACACCCAGGAGAAAGTCCAGGTTGCACTCTTCGGTCAGCGCGATGCGGTAGCCGGCTCCGAGGCTTTCCGTCCATGCAACGGGACGCTCCTCCGTGTGGAAATGCAGGGCCGGTCCCCCCTGCACCCAGCCGAACAGGCCGTCCGCCGTCGTCGTTTTGGGGAAATAGGACAGGCGCAGCAGGACGGGAAGCAGGCGGTTGTTCTCCCCCGTACCCAGATATCCTGCATTGAGGGCCACATTGACCTTGGCACTGAGGTCGTAGCCGATCTGCAGGAATACGGACCCGTTGGGACGGAGCAGCCAGCCCTGCTGGTCATCGTAAACCCGGTAGCCCTCTTCGCTGAAATAGTTGTAGCTCCAGCTCCGGTACAGGCATTGGCTGTAGCCCCATTCTGCGCCCAGCCGGAAATGACGGAAGAACCAGCTGTCCGGCAGTTTGGCGAACAGACAAGTGCTATTTAAAACCAATAATATGGTTATTAGTATTTTGTGTCTGTTCATCAGAAGCGGTACATTAGGTTAAGCTGCGGGTAATAGACATGGTACAGTCCGTTTCTGTATAGCGAGACAATCAGGGCGCCGGTGCCCGGGTCGGTCCGCAAGTGGGCGCCCGGCGTGAGCGAGAAACTCAGGTCAAGCGTAAGATGCCGTCGGAAGTCCACGCGCAGCCCAAGATTGCCGACCAGCGCGGCCGTCCATCCGGAGGCATGCTCCAGCTGCCGGTCCGTGGCGCTGAGGACGCCTTTCTCGAAATCGTGCATATATCCGGCCATTCCGCCCGCGCCGGCGTGGATCTGAAGACGGTAATCCGCCCCCTCCCGGACAAACATGCTGTAGTCGTGCGTGAACGAGATGCAGGCTCCGATGTCGGCCGTCCGTCCGGACAGGAGGCCGTAGAAATCGGTCCGGAGCGTGAATATTTCCATCTGGCGGTCGGACCCGTCCAGGATGACGGTGGCGCCGACGCCTTTGGGAGACTGGTACAGGCCGGTCAGCCAGTCCCTTCCCTGCGCCGCCGCACCAAGGCACAGGAACAGTGCGCACACAAGGATTTTATGGGTGAACGGACTCACGATACGAATATAGACAAATCTTTGATTTTTTCCTACGAAAGTAGTATCTTCGCAAAGACAAAGTATCTAAAATCTGCCTGAAATGTCAGTCGAAATCAAACCTGTCCGCACCCGGCGTGAACTCCGGACATTCGTGAATTTTCCGGAGAAACTGTACCGCGACAATCCGTATTATATCCCGCCGCTGGTCTTTGACCAGATGGACACGCTGAATCAGGAGAAAGGGGCGGCACAGGATTTCTGTGATTCCCGTCTTTATCTGGCCTACAAAGACGGCGAACTGGCCGGCCGCGTGGCCGCCATCATCAATCGCAAGGCCAATGCCCAGTGGAACCACAACGAGGTCCGTTTCGGCTGGTACGACTTCATCGAGGACTTCGAAGTGGCCCGTGCCCTGATGGAGAAAGTCTATGAAATGGGGCGGGAGTACAAGATGGATACCGTCGTGGGGCCGCTCGGCTTCACGGATTTCGATCCTGAGGGGCTTCTGGTTGACGGCTACGACCGTCCCGGCACGATGCCCCTGATTTACAACCACCCCTATTACAAGGATTTTCTGGAGCGGATGGGCTTTGGCAAGGATGCCGACTGGGTGGAGTTCCGCATCACGGTGCCGGAGAAGATGCCGGAGCGTTTTGACCGGATGTCCAGACTGATAGCGGAGCGGGCCAACGTACACCTGCGTCCCCTCACCCGCCATATGGTGCTGAAGGAAGGCTATGGCCTCAAGATTTTCCATTGCATCAACGAGTGCTACCAAGACCTCTATAATTTCACGCGCCTGCCCGACCACATGGCGGAAAAGTATATCGGCTTCTATCTGAATATCCTGGATTTACGCTTCGTGTCATTGGTGGAGAACGAGAAGAACGAGCTGATTGCTTTCGGTATCACGATGCCTTCCATCTCCAAGGCCCTGCAGAAATGTCGGGGCAAGCTCTTCCCCTTCGGGTGGCTGCGCCTGCTCAAGTCGATGTTCATCAAGTATGAAGATACGGTGGAGATGCTGCTGATCGGGGTCCTTCCGGAATACCGGAACAGCGGTGTGATCTCGCTGATCTTCATGGAGCTGCTTCGCAAATTCATCGATTCCGGGTTCACGTATGCCGAATCGAACGCCATGCTGGAGAACAACCAGCAGGTGCTGGCGATGTTTGAGAATTTTGAACATGAGTGCAAGAAGCGTCGGCGCGCATATACTAAAAACTTGAATATTAGTATATAAAACAAAAGTGTTTGAGTCTATAACAAAAATGTTACCTCCGCTTCCGGAGCGGATGCGCCCGCACACTTTGACGGAATACGTCGGTCAGCGGCATCTGGTCGGTCCGGGATGCATTTTGCGGAACATGATGGACTCGGGCGCTTTGTCTTCCTTCATTCTCTGGGGTCCTCCGGGGGTCGGAAAGACGACGCTCGCCCGCATCATCGCCGGGACACTGGACCGGGAGTTCTATACGCTCTCAGCCGTGAGCTCCGGGGTGAAGGATGTCCGGGAAGTGATCGATGCTGCGAAGGGCAAGTCCCTGTTTTCCGGCGCCGGTGCGCCGATCCTGTTCATTGATGAAATCCACCGTTTCAACAAGGCGCAGCAGGACGCCCTGCTGGGTGCCGTGGAGGCCGGAACGGTGATCCTGATCGGTGCTACGACGGAGAATCCTTCGTTCGAGGTGATCACTCCCCTGCTTTCCCGCTGCCAGGTGTTCGTGCTGAAGTCGCTGGAAGTCGGGGACCTGCAGCAGTTGCTGGATCGCGCCCTGCGGGAGGATGAGGTGCTGAAGGAGCGCAATATCGAGGTCCGCGAGACCGATGCGCTTTTCCGGCACAGCGGCGGCGATGCGCGCAAGTTGCTGAATATCCTGGAGATAGTTGTGGATGCACAGCTGGGAAAAGCTGATCCCCTCGTGATCGACAACCGCACCGTTACGGAGTGTCTGCAGGAGAACGTTGCCATCTATGACAAGGGCGGTGAGATGCATTACGATATCATCTCGGCGTTCATCAAGAGTGTACGCGGATCGGATCCGAATGCGGCCGTCTATTGGATGGCCCGGATGCTGGACGGCGGCGAGGATCCCCTGTTCATTGCCCGCCGGCTCTGTATCCTCGCGGCGGAGGACATCGGCCTGGCCAATCCCAATGCCCTGCTGCTGGCGGACGCAACCTTCCGCATCGTGCATTCAATCGGAATGCCGGAGGCCCGGATTCCGCTCAGCGAGTGTGCGATCTATCTGGCCAGCTCGCCCAAGAGCAATTCTGCGTATCTTGCGATCGACAAGGCGCTTGCGGCGGCGAAGGAGGATCAGACGGCTTCCGTGCCGCTGTATCTGCGCAATGCCCCTACGAAACTGATGGAGGACCTGGGCTATGCCGACGGCTACAAGTACGCCCACGACTATCCCGGGCATTTCACCGACCTGGAGTTTCTCCCGGAGAAGTTCTCCGGCACGGCCTTCTACGAGCCCCAGCCCAACCCCCAGGAAGACCGTCTTAAAGCCTACCTGGAGCACTGCTGGCCCAAGTACTACAAGAAATAAAGCTTATTTCGTCGGAATCGTCAGTTTTTGGCCGGCACGGATGGCATCGGATTTCAGGCCGTTTGCCTTCTTGATGTCGTCAGCGCTGACGCCGGGATATTTCTGCGAGATCTTGAAAAGCGTGTCGCCGGATTTGACGGTGTAGATGACGCTCTTCGCCTTGGTCGTCGAGGAGGACGACTTGGAGGAACTGCTGCCTCCCTGGGAGATCGTCGGGCCGCCGTTCTTGTAGATATAGAGCGTTTTGCCTACGGCTATGTTGTTGGATTTGAGATTGTTCCAGCTCTTGATCTGGTTGACGGTGACGCCGTATTTCGAGGCGATTTTTCCGAGATAGTCCCCGCTCTTGACCTTGTAGGCAATGCGCTGCTGCTGATTGTTGCTGCCGCTGCTGCGTGTGGTGCTGCCGGATTTGGCCGTGCTCTTGCGGGAAGTCTGCTCCTTGAGGACCGATCCGGTCAGCAGGGAGTCCGCCTTGTAACCGTAGAGCGAATCGCGGTTGGCGTCCAGGAAAGGACCCGTCCAATTGTAGGGAAGTTTGAGGACATAAGGGTGGTCGTTGCCGGGGATGATGTCGTGTACATACTGCGGATTGAGGTTCTGGAGATCCTCGACGGGCACGCCGACCACGGCGTTGATCTGTTCGAAATGCAGGTTGCGGCGGATCACGAACGTGTCGGTCTGCACCGGCATGCCCACTCTCTGCGGGACGATGCCGTATTCCCGGTAGTAGGTCATGGCGTACATGGCCCCCACGAAGGCGGGCACATAAGTGCGCGTCTCTTTGGGCAGGTAGGGATAGATGCTCCAGAAATCGCGTTTGCCGTCCGCCCGGCGGATGGCCTTGGACACGTTGCCGGCGCCGCAGTTGTAGGAACTGATGGCCAGCGCCCAGTCGCCGAAGATCTTGTAGGCGTCGCGCAGGTACCGGGCTGCCGCATCGACGGCTTTCTCTACATCCAGGCGTTCGTCCACGTAGGAATTGATCTCAAGTCCGTAGGAGATGCCGGTCTGGTACATGAACTGCCAGATGCCGCGGGCGCCGGCGCGGGAGGTGGCCACCGGGTTGAGCATCGATTCGATGATGGCCATGTACTTGAGTTCCTGCGGGAGATCGTAGCGGAGCAGGATATCCTCGAAGATCGGGAAATAATAGGCGCTCAGGCCCATTGCACGGCCCATCTTGGACGGCATCCGCTCCGAGTAGAGGATGATGTAGTTCTTGACCACGTCATTGAAGGGCAGCGTGATGAAGGAATTCATCGCGGACAGGCGGCGGATCATCTCGTCGTCGGAGACGTTCGAGGTGAAGCGGACTGAGTCCATGTTGAACTCGTTGACGGTGTCGAAATCCGTTGCAAAGGAATTCTTGTACCAGAGGTGGAGCAGGCTGTCCGTCGTCTCGGTCGTGTATTCCAGCTCCGGGAAGGGCTCATTGCCTTCCAGGACGGCAATCTCCCGCTCGTCCAGGTATTTGCGGCCTTTCAGACTGTCCACGAGCATCTGCAGGGAATCCAATTCCGTCTTCAGGATGGCATTTTCCTGCAAGACCTGCTGCCGGCGCGGCTGTTTTCTGGGCTGTTGCTGCTGTTGCTTGCGTTTGTTGTCCTTATTGCCTCCGAACACTTCATTCAGGTCGATGGGAAAGGTGCTGCCCCTGGAGACCGTGGCGGTGTCGCGGACAGTCTTCGCGGTCTCTTTGGACTGGGCGAATGCCGGGGTGGCTGCTGCAAGCAGGAGCAGGCCGAACAGTATGGTACTGGATTTCTTCATTCTTAAAAACTTATGCCCAGACGGAGCCCGAAAGCGGCCTGCTGGGAAACGGGGTTGATTGAGGCAAATTGGTTTTCTGGCATGATGAGCGCCGGAGCGACCTTCAGCGCTATGTCATCGTCCACCTCGAAATTGTGCATGTACGAGAAGACGTTGGCGTCGATGATCTGCAGCAGGTAGAGCACGGCGATGGCCAGGATGGAATAATCCCGGTAGCGGCGGTAAACATTGCGGTAGTAGAGCGCCTGTTCGGCCGAGATGGGGCCGGTGTATTCCACGTTCGGATCCGTGGCCTGCAGGTAGATGTTGCGGAAGCGTTGGAAGTTGGCGTTGCAGTCGATGCAGTAGTGGACTGCGAAGCCCATGGCCCCGAGATAAATGGGCAGTTTCCAATATTCCCGGTTGTAGATCTGCCCGAGTCCGGGCACGAACAGGGAAAAGAGCGTGGCCGTGCCGGGGTGCGGATAGTCATTGGGGCGGAAGTTGATCACGCCGTCCATCAGCGTGGCCCAGTAGGCAATGCCGGCTCCGATGAAACAGTATTTGGCTGCATCCTTGTTCCCGGTGGCATTCAGATAGATTCCGGCGCCGAGGGAGCCGCCGATGGCACTGTAGACAATCGGTAGTTTCCAGGTCTGGCGGTTGTAGATCTGGGACCCGCCGAGGATCAGGGCGGAGCCGGCCGTCATCGTGCCGATCCGGATGTCCTGCTGGTGGCGCAGGCCGGCGAAATACTCCTTGAAGGAGAAGAGCACGTCGGTGGAGTCCGCCGCGGATGCCGGGTCGTCGTTGTATTGCTGTGAGAAAGCCTCGCTCTTGAACTGGGCTGAAGCATCCACGCAGAACAGTGCGGTGAGGATCACCGCCATGAATGTGCAGATAAACTTCAGATGGTTCATTATAATTGTTTTTCTTCCAGAGCTTTTACAAATTCTTTTACTTCGTCGTCCGAATCGAACCGGATGGTCATTACGCCCTTGCCGTTGCCGCTGCGTTTCAGGGAGATGTCGCGGGAGAAAAACTTTCCGACATACTCCAGGATGCGATAGTAGTCCTGCGGGAGTTCCTGGTCAGCCGTTTTGGCGACGGGACGCATTTTGCTCTTGGTCGCGTCCGGATCGACCTGCAGTTTGCGGACGATGGATTCCAGTTCGCGCACGGACAGGCCGTCGCGGATGACCAGATCGCAGAGCTGTTCCTGCATCTCGGGACTCTCCACGCCGAGGATGGCTTTGGCGTGCCCGGCACTCAGCAGGCCGACCTTGATGTCGTGCTGGACCTTGGCGGGGAGCTTCAGCAGGCGGATGGTGTTGGCCACGGTGGCGCGCTTCTTTCCTACCCGATCGGCGAGGCTGTCCTGCGTGAGCTGGCACTCTTCGATCAGGCGGCGGTAACTCAATGCAAGTTCAATCGGGTCGAGGTCCTCCCGCTGGACGTTCTCGACAATGGCCATTTCGAGCATTCCCTGATCGTTGGCATCGCGGATATAAGCCGGAATGGTTGTCATCCCGGCGAGACGACTGGCCTTGTAGCGGCGCTCGCCGCTGATGATCTGATACCGGCGGTCGGAAATTTTGCGGACCGTGATCGGCTGGATCAGGCCGAGGGTACGGATCGAGGCGGCCAGTTCTTCCAGGGCCACCTGGTCGAAGGACATGCGGGGCTGGAACGGATTGGGTTCGATCATATCCACGGGAATCCGCAGGATATCCGCCGTGTTTTCCTGGCGGTCGCGTATTCCGACGATTTCTTTATTGACGTATCCGACAGGCTGGCGAAGCTGGTTGGCATCGGGGACCTCGCCAAGCAGGGCGCTCAGGCCCTTGCCGAGGCCTCGGTTTTCTTTTTTCATACAGATTCTCCGTTATGCTCCATCACTTCACGGGCGAGGTTGAGATAGTTGGTGGAGCCGTTGCACATAATGTCGTAAAGGATAATGGGCTTGCCGTGCGAAGGGGCTTCGCTGAGCCGGATGTTGCGTTGGATGACGGTATTGAACACCAAGTCACGGAAATGGTCGCGCAACTCGGCGAGGACCTGGGTATGAACGCGGGTGCGTCCGTCGAACATCGTGACCACGAAACCCTCGATCGTCAGATCCGGGTTGACGCCGCTCTTGACAAGCCGGATGGTCTGCAGGAGCTTCCCGAGACCTTCCAGGGCGAAGAATTCCGGCTGGACCGGAATAATGACGGAATTGGCCGCCGCCAGGGTGTTGACCGTGATCAGTCCCAAGGACGGTGAACAGTCGATGATGATGTAGTCGTAGTTGTCCCGGATCGGAGCCAGCGCATTCTTGAGCAGGGATTCGCGGCCGTCCGCCTGCACCATTTCAATCTCCGCACCGACCAGGTTGATGTGGGACGGGATCATGTGTAAACCGGCAATTTCCGTCTGGATCAGGGCGTCCGCGATATCGATGCGGCCGATCATCACTTCATAGAGGGTGCGCTGCTCCGTGTTGTCGGGTGAGAAATTGAGTCCCGAGGTCGTGTTGGCCTGCGGATCGGCGTCGATGATCAGCACCTTCTTCTCAAGGACGGCAAGTGATGCCGCCAGGTTGATGGCGGTGGTCGTCTTGCCGACTCCCCCCTTCTGGTTTGCGATTGCGATGACTTTTCCCATATAATCCGTTACGTGCTAAAATGCAAATTTAACAAATAATTCCTATATTCGCGGTATGTCTGAAACAAAAACCGCGTGGTATTTTATTGTCAATCCCCGGGCCGGTTCCGGTAAGACGATGTCTGAGTGGGTCCCGGCCGAGCGACTGCTGGAGCAGAAGGGCGTTCCCTTCGTGACCGCCATGACGGATCACAAAAAACACGCCACAGAACTGGCTCGTGATGCGGCTGCAGAAGGCTATCGGCGGATTGCGGCGGTGGGCGGCGACGGCTCCCTGCATGAAGTGCTGGGCGGCATTTGCAGCTGGTGTGCCGCCTCCGGGGTGCCGACGGAGGAATTCTGCCTTGCCGTGGTGCCCATCGGCTCCGGCAATGACTGGATCAAGTCCTGCGGCGTTCCGGACGATGTGAAGTCCGTTGTCAATCTGATCGCGTCGGAAGCCTTCGGACGCATGGACATCGTCCGGGCGTCCAGCGGGGAGGGACGGATCTCTTATATGGCCAACGTGGGAGGCATCGGCTTCGACTCGCATGTCTGCGAACGGGTCAACCGGCAGAAAGAGCGCGGCATGCGCGGGCGCATGATTTATCTGGACGCCCTGCGCCATACGATGTTTCACCTCAGTCCGATCGCCATTTCCGTCGTGGCGGACGGCGAAGCTGTATTCAGTGGGGAGGCCTATTCCCTGGCCCTCGGCAACGGGCCGTGGTCCGGCGGCGGAATGCGCCAGGTCCCGCTGGCCGTCAATGATGACGGACAGTTGGACTATATGATCGTCCCCCGCGCCAAGCTGCGTTCGCTTGTCGCGGAGGTGCCCCGGCTTTTCTCCGGCACGGCGCACGAGTCCGGGCTCATCCGGACCGGCCGTTGCAGGATGCTCCAGATCGCTCCGCTGGACGGGCGCTCGGCGGATATCATAGAGCTGGACGGGGAGATTGAGGGGTGCCTGCCTCTGCAGGTGGAGATCACCGGCCGGCAGATCAATGTCTTGAAAGGCCCCAGTAGGTGATCAGCATGCGGGCGATGCCGGAAAACAGCCAGCCGAAGAAGATCCCGACGGCGAAGCCGGCCAGCACATCGCCCAGGAAATGCTTCCCGACGAAAACCCGGCTGATGCCGACCAGAAGGGCCCAGATGATAATGAACCAGCCGTATTTCCGGTAAGGGAGCGACCGGTCCGCACGGAAACCGCGCCAGGAACAGATGGCGAATCCCATCGCATTGGCGGCATGGGCCGAGTAAAAACCGTACAGGTTTCCTTTGTCCTCCAGGATGTGGAGGCCCCGGCCCGTCATGTTCAGGTCCCAGCAGGGGCGCAGGCGTTCCACCCAGGCCTTCACGACATTGCCCAGCTGGTCACAGGCCGTGACGGTCAGGACGCAGGCGATCACGACGATGGTGGCCCGCTTCCAGCCCAGGCGCCAGTACAGGAAGACGAGTACGGCGGCATAGAGGGCGAACCAGATATATTTATTGGAAAAGACTGTCCAGATGAAATCCGTGGCCGGACAGTGCAGGGAATTGACGGCCAGGGTGACATCCTGGTCGATGTGGTGCAGTTGGCGCAATAAATTCATGCTTGCAGTGCCTTCCATAGGGTGTCTTTGAGTTGTTGGAGACCTTCTCCCGTACTGGAGGAGATAAATACACAGGGGATCTTGCGCGGCAGATGCGGCTTGATCATTTTCTCAAGCTCTTCGTCGATCAGATCGCATTTGGTCACGGCCAGGACACGCTGTTTGGTCAGCAGTTCAGGATTGTAGAGCTTGAGTTCGGCCAGCAGGGTCTTGTAGGCGGCGGCGATATCTTCCTCTTCCACGCTGACCATAAAGAGCAGCACGGAGTTGCGCTCGATGTGGCGGAGGAACCGGATGCCGATGCCCTTGCCTTCGTGGGCGCCCTCGATGATGCCCGGGATGTCAGCCATGACGAAGGATTTGTCGTCATAGTATCGCACGATCCCGAGATTGGGCTCGAGCGTGGTGAATGCATAGGAGGCAATCTTGGGCTTGGCTGCCGTGACCGTGGCGAGGAGCGTGGATTTTCCCGCGTTGGGGAAACCGACCAGGCCCACGTCCGCCAGCAGCTTGAGTTCCAGGATATAGACTCCTTCCTCCCCTTCTTCGCCCGGCTGGGCGAAACGCGGGGTCTGGAGGGTGGCTGTCTTGAAATTGTTGTTGCCCAGGCCGCCTTTCCCGCCACGGCAGAGGATGCGCTCCTCCCCAGCTTCCATCATCTCGAAGAGGACTTCGTCCGTCTCGGCGTTCCTGGCCACCGTGCCGATGGGCACGTCCAGATAGATGTCTTCGCCGTTCTTGCCGGTGCGCAGGTCCGAGCCGCCCTTCTCGCCGTCTTCGGCGTGGATGTGCTTGCGGTATTTGAGATGGATCAGCGTCCAGAACTGCGGGTTGGCGCGCAGGATGATATGTCCGCCGCGCCCTCCGTCTCCCCCGTCCGGACCGCCCTTCGGGACATATTTGGCCCGGTGCAGATGGGCGCTTCCCGCCCCTCCGTGCCCGGAGGCGCAGTAGATCTTGACGTAGTCTATGAAGTTAGATTCGGCCATAAGCAATTAACGCGTCTGGAATGCAAAGGTAGTGTTTTTCGGACTCAGATGGTCAAATCCTCCGCCGTGAGTTTGGGCACATAGTGGACCCCGTTGCGGCGGTAATAATTCAGTTCTTCTCCGGAATGGACGGGGACAAGCTCGATGCTCTCGCCGGGCTTGCCGACGGCGAGCACGGCCACGGGTTCGAGCGGCAGGTTCAGTCCCTGCCGGATTTCCTCCCGGTCGAAATTGCGGATGATCAGCCCGCCGAGGCCCATTTCCACGGCCTTGAGCAGCATGCTCTGAAGGGAAATGCCCAGGTCGATGTCGATCCCCGGGTTCTCCGCCACGGTGGAGCAGACCACGATGAAGGCTTCCGGCTCCGTGCCCGGGAAAGGCAGGTGCAACTCCGGCAGGCCGCGTCCCATCCGGATGTGGGCGCCAACCAGGTCGGCCTCCGGTCCCTTGACGACCGGGCGGAAACGCAGGCGCTGGAGATTGATGCTGGACGCCACCTTGGGATTGACGGCGATCATCGTCTCCAGCTGGCGGCGGTGTACAACATAGGACTTGTCGTAGCCGCGGAAGCTGCGGTTGCGCAGCAGGAGCGTATCCAGAGAGGGACGCCGGGGCGCACCCTTGCGCCCGGCATCCTTCCCGAATACTTCTTCGTAGCGTTTCTCGAGGTAGTTGTCAGCCATGTCAGCCGTTGCTCTCCACGAGTGCGAGCACCCGCGCGCGGTTCTCCTCGATGGTGCCCTGGTCGCCGTTGCATTCGTAGTATTTGCCAGCGGCTTTGTAGTATTCCTTCAGCGGCTCCGTCTGGGCGTGATAGGTGCGGATGCGGTTGGTGATGGTCTCGTCGCTGGCATCGTCGGCGCGTCCTTCAATGACGGCGCGTCCCTTGATGCGCGTGCGGATGGTCTCGTCGGAGATCATCAGGGCTACGACGGCGCTGACCGCCTCGCCGCGCTTCTGCAGGATCTTGTCCAGGTCGCGGGCCTGTGCGAGGTTGCGCGGGAAGCCGTCCAGCAGGAAACCGTCCACGCCCTTGATCGTGTCGAAGGCGGATTCGATCATCCCCTCCACGACGGAATCGGGCACGAGCGAACCGGCGTCGATCAGCGCCTTGGCCTGCTTGCCGAGCTCGGTGCCGGCGGCGATCTCTGCGCGGAGCAGTTCTCCGGTGGAGATGTGCTTGAGGTTGTACTTCTGGGCGATGGCACCGGCATGGGTGCCCTTTCCGGCTCCCGGAGGGCCGAAGAGGATGTAATACTTCATATTTTTATTCTTCGATAACGTAAATGTCTCTGATGTTGCGGCCCAACTCGTTGTAGTCCAGACCGAAGCCGACGATGAACGCGTTGGGAATCTCCATTCCCACGTAGTCCAGCTTTTCGGACTTGTCATACACGTCCGGCTTGAGCAGCATCGTGCAGATGCGGACCTCCGACGCTCCTTCCTTGTCGAGGAGCATTTCCTTCAGGGCGACGATGGTGTTGCCCGTGTCCACGATGTCTTCGCAGATGATCACGCGCCGGCCGCGCACGCTCGAGGTGAGTCCCATGACATTGAGCACGGTGCCCGTGGACTGCGTGCCCTGGTAGGAGGACAGCTTGATGGAGATGAGCTGGCAGGGGAAGTCGATGCGCTGCAGGAGCTCGCCGGTGAACGGAATGGCGCCGTTGAGCACGCACAGGATCACGGGCACGTCCGTGCAGCCACGGAAATCGGCATTGAGCTCACGGGCCACGCCGTCGATGGCATCCAGGATACGCTCATGACGGATATAGGGTTTGAATGTCTTGTCGAAAATGTGGATTTTTTCGTCTTTCATATCGCATTTCATGATTTATCTCACGAATTTAAGAAATTATTTTCTAAATTTGAAAAGAAATACTGCTTGACTATGAAAACACTGCTTTTGCTTTTCCTGTCCCTGACCCTTCCGCCTTCGTTTCAGCAGGCCGTCCTGTACCTGAGCGGAGCTTCCTGCATCGAAGACCTTTCCGAGGATGAACTCCAGCGCTATCAGACGCTTGCCTCCCATCCGGCCGACCTGAACCGCTCCGGCAGGAGCCGCCTGCTCGCCACGGGGCTGCTCTCCCCTTTCCAGGTGGCCTCGCTGCTGGACTACCGGACCCGCAGCGGGGAGGTGCTGTCGTGGACGGAGCTGGGGCTGGTCGACGGTTTTTCCCACGACATCGTCGAAGCGCTCCGGCTGTTCTTCGTGCTTGGCGTGCAGGACGCACCGCCCGGCCGGCGGGAGGACCGCCGCTTCCGCCAGACAGTCACGCTGCGGGGCGGAGCCAGGGCTTCCGGCGAACTGGCTGGCGGTCTGAAATACGAGGCCTCCCTGGGCGAGCGCGCCGATTTCTACTGGTCCACGCGGACGACATATAGCAATCCGCGTCTGTCGCCGGGCACGATCAGTGCCGCCTGGTACGGGAAAGGTGTGGTCGGGCAGGTCATAGCCGGCTATTTCAACGCCCGTTTCGGCCAGGGGCTGGTGCAGTGGAGCGGCTTCCAGCTGAGCGGATACAGCACGGTGGGCGCCTTTCGCAAGAACGGGACGGGACTCTCCCCCACCGGTTCCTGGTCTGCGGACCTGCTCGGCGTGGCCGCCGATTGGAATTTCGGTGCCTGGCGCCTTTCTACGGCGTATTCCTTTCTGGGAAACCGCCCGATTGCCAACTTGACGCATACGGGCCGCCGCCTTACGGCCGGGCTCACGGCGACGCACCAGGCGGCCTCGCTGGAGGCCCGGCTCTCCCTGCCGGGATGGAGTGTCTTCGGCGAGGCGGCCGCATCCTATCAAGGCGAGATCCGGGGCCTGGCCGGTGCCGTTTGGACGCCGCGGTACGGACACCGGATCGCGCTGCTGGGGCGCTGGCTGGGGACCGGAAAGCAGTATAGCGGCGTGGCGGCAGGTTACGGCGGACCGGCGCTGGATGCCACCATTGATGCGGCCTGGCGCCCGGACACCCGTTCGGGCCAGTACAAGGCGCTGGTGCAGTGGCATCCGGATTACACTTGGCTGGGGCTGGCCTGGCAGCCTGTGCTCCGGCTTCAGGGGCGGCTGCGTCCGGAAGATGATACGCCCCTGCGCACGGAAGCGCGCGGGATGCTGACGGTCCTTGCGGAACGCTGGACGGTGGCCGGACGCTATGATGCCGTGTGGTGCCGGGGGTTTGCCTGGCACTGGTATGCGGAGGCGGGATACCGGTCCGGGAACCTGTCCTGCTATCTGCGGGGCGGACTCTTCAAGGTGGATGACTGGGAGGACCGCATCTATGTCTATGAACGGGATGCCCCGGGGAGTTTCACCGTGCCGGCGCGTTATGGCCGGGGCTGGGACGCCTCCGTATATGCTGCCTGGACGATCAACCGCCACCACACCGTCTGGCTCCGCCTGGAGACGGTGCAGTATCCCTGGAACCTGACAGAGAAACCCGGCAGGACCGAGGTGCGGGTGCAGTACCGGTTCCGGATGTAGATTCCGGGGCAAGCCCGGAATGACTATAGGGCGGGCAGGGTCTTTTCCATCCCGATGCTGTGCGAACCTTTTATGAGGATGACGGCACCGCTGACGGGGTGTGCGGCGAGATGTGCGGCGAGCGCTTCGGAGGTCGGGAACCAGGTCTCGGCGCCTTCGCCGAGGGCGTCCAGCGCCCCCCGGAATTCGTCGCCTACCAGGCAGGCCGGCAGACCGTTTTCCCGCAGCTGTCGCACCACTTTCTTGTGCTCCGCAAGCGACTCCGCGCCAAGTTCGCGCATATCGCCCAGCAGGGCAAGTTTGGCGCCGGCCTTCACCAGGCGGAAATTGTCCAGCGCCGCACACATCGAGGACGGGTTGGCGTTGTAGGTATCCACGATGAGGGTGTTGCGTTCGGTGCGGAGCATCTGCGAGCGGTTGTTGTCTGGGATGAATCCGTCGATAGCCGCAATGGCATCCTGGCGCGGTACGCCGAAATATTCGCCTATGGCTAGGGCGGCGAGCACATTGGTGGCGTTGTACGCGCCGACCAGGTGGGTCTGCACGAGGTCTTCCCCGAGTTGCAGCCGAAGGAAGGGTTCCTCTGGCGTGGCGGGCAGGATCCGGGCGTGCTGGTAGTTCAAGCCGTAGCCGAAGACGTGGCAGGGCTGCTGCGCTGCCATTTCCCGCAGGTCGGCATCGTCCTCATTGAGGAAGATGACCGAACCGCGGTGCGCCCCGAGCCATTTGTAGAGCTCGCCCTTGGCGGCCTTGACCCCCTCGAAGGAGCCGAAGCCCAACAGGTGGGCGCGGCCGACGTTGGTGATCAGGCCGTAATCCGGGCGGCTGACCTGCACCAGCTTGGCGATGTCGTCGGGGTGGCTGGCCCCCATCTCGATCACGGCGAATTCCGTCTCCGGCGTGATGCTCAACAGGGACAGCGGGACGCCGATGTCGTTGTTCAGATTGCCCTGCGTGGCGGTGACGCGGTATTTCCTGGCCAGTACAGCCGCGATGAGGTTCTTGGTGGTGGTCTTGCCGTTGGTGCC
>JAFTGA010000056.1 GCA_017458145.1 Bacteroidales bacterium
GGCCTAACAGCAAGCAGAGGGCGTTTTCGATATCACGGATATCATTGGCAAGATCTGCCCGCCGAGCACGGACATCCAGCAGCGAAGCCTCCATCTGATTCACGGAAGCGCTGTACGCCTTGCCGTTCTCCATGAGCGTCCGCTGAATATCCAGCGATTGTTCCCAGAGCACGATGGTCTGGTCCATCAAATCCAGCTGGCGATCCTGCATCTGGAGCATATGGTAGCCATTGGCAATATCGGCCACCAGACGCGTCTGGACGGCGGTTTTTTCATCCTTGACCTGGGCCAGCAGGGCTTGGGCCTGCCGACGGCGGCTGGTGATGCCGCCGAAGAAATCAAGGTCCCACTGCAGGGCTGCGCCGGCGTTGTAGGCGGCGTTGCTTTGATACTGCAGACTCGGTGTCAGGTTCAGGGTCGGCAGCCAGGCCAGGCGGGCGGTCTGGAGGGACACCTCGGCAATCTCTATATTGAGGGCCGCTATTTTCAGGTTGTTATTGTGCTCCAAGCCTTCCTCGATGAGCGCCTGCAGCATGGCGTCCGGAAAGAAGGTGCGCCAGGGAACGGCGGCCATGCTTTCCCCAACTGCCACACCTTCTCCCATAAGCGCTGCCGGCGCCTCGCTGACGGATTCATATTGTTTATACAGCGCGCAGCCAGAAAGGCCCAGAAGCATTACAGCCAGTAAAAGAAATTTTTTCATAACTCAGTCCTCCTCTTTTTTCACCATCGGCCCCTGGAATTTCTCATGGAGCTGCTGGAAAATCATGTAGAATACCGGCACCACAAACAACAGCGCGATGGTCCCGACGAAGGAACCGCCCGTAACGCCGATGGCAAGGGACCGGTTGCCGTTGGCACCGGCGCCACCAGCCACAATGAGCGGAATCATGCCGATGATCATGGTGAGCACCGTCATGAGGATGGGACGGAAACGGTCCTTGCAGGCCTCGAAGGCGGCCTCGAAGATGGGCATGCCTTGCTTCCGTTTATCCATGGCAAACTCCGTAATGAGGATGGCGGTCTTGGCCAAAAGGCCTATCAGCATGACCACACCGGTTTGCAGGTAGATGTTGTTGTCCATGCCGGGGAGCCCTAACTTGAAGCAGAGGAAGCTGAACAGGAAGGAGCCCATAAGGCCGAACGGGATGCTCAGGAGCACCGCGAAGGGGATGAACCAGGAATTGTACAGCGACGCCAGGATAAGGTAGATGAGGAAGACGGCGATGACATAGAGAATCACCGTGGTGTTGGACCCCATGTTCTCTTCCAGCTCGCGGGACATGCCGCCGTATTCATAAGCGTAGTCCGACAGGTTCATGTTCTCTTCAAAGACTTCCCGGATGGCCTGGTGCGCCTGACCTTCGCTGTAACCCGAGGCCGGCGTCACATAAGTGGCGATGCTCTGGTACATGTTGAAGCGGTTCTCCGTGCTGGATCCCACCGAAGGCGTAAGGGTGACGAACTGCGTGATCGGGGCCATGCGGCCATCGGCCACACGTATGAAGATGCTGCCCAGGGATTCGGGATCCAGCCTATAGCCGGGCAGAGCGTTGGACAGGATACGGTATACCTTGCCGAACTGATTGTAGTTGCCCACGAAGGCCTGGCCGCAGTAGTTGCCCAGCGTCGAAAGTACCTGCTGCACGGAAATGCCGGCCCGGGTGCACTGGACGGCATCCACGGAAACATCGTATTTGGGGAAGGACTCCGAATAGGTGGATTCTGCACTGCCCACTTCCGGACGCTCCTGGAGTTTGGAAAGGAACATCGTCACCTTATTGTTGAAGTCTGTCATGTCGCCGTCCGTCTTGTCCTCGATCATGAGTTCTATCTGGCTGCTGGTACCGAAGCCGGGCACCTGCGGCAAGGTGAACGGAATTACCTGCGCTTCTTTGATGTCCTCGCAGTCCATGTAGAAGCGGGTGGCCACCAGGTCTATGTAATGTTCTATGCCCGAACGCTCTTCCCAGTTCTTAAGCCGCACGAAGAAGGTGCCGTAGCAGGAACCGGCGCTGGAGATGAGGCCGTAGCCGGAAACCCGGCCATAGGTTTCCACTTCCGGAATTGCGCGAATCTTGGCCTCTACCTTCTCCATAATCTGATTGGTCTCATTCAGGGTGGAACCCGGCGCAGTGCGCACCTCCACCATGAATACGCCCTGATCTTCATTGGGTACCAGGCCGCTGGGCATTACCTTCATGAGGCAGATCATGCCACCGGCGGCAATCACCAGGAGAATCCAGGACCACGCCGGTGCGCCCATAAACTTCTTCACACCGCTGAAATACTTGCGGGAAACCGCGTCGTAGCTCACTTCATAGGCTTTTCTGGTATAGTCCAGGAATGATTTCTTCTGCCCCTCCTTCTTCTCCCCCCTGGGCCTGAGGAGCATCACGCAAAGGGCCGGGCAAAGAATAAGGGCCGATACGGTGGACAGTCCCACTGACGAAGCCAGCGTAACGCCGAACTGTTTGAAGAATGCGCCGCTGGTTCCAGGAGAGAACATCACCGGGATGAACACCGCCATGAACACCAGCGTAGTGGAAATGGCTGCCATGGTCACCTCCGACAAGGCGCCGGTAGTGGCTCTCACCACGTTATTCTCTCCAAGTTGCAGCTTTGTCATTACGGCTTCCGTAACCACAATGGCATCGTCCACAACGGTACCTATGGCCAGCACCAGCGCGAAGAGCGTGAGGAGGTTCAGTGAGAAGCCGGCCAGTTTCACTATGGCAAAAGTGCCCATAAGGGACACGATGATGGAGATGGACGGGATGAGGGTGGCCTTGAAATCCTGCAGGAAGAAGAACACCACCAGGATGACCAGGAGAATGGCAAGGATCAGGGTCTCCACCACGTTGTGCATGGCGGCATCCAGGAAGTCGTCGCTACAGAGGAGGGTGGAGAACTTGAGGCCGGCGGGGGCAATCTGCTCCGCTTCCCTGAGCACTTCACTGATTTCCGCGTTCACGGCCTTGGCGTTGGCGCCGGGGGCCTGGTACACAATGGTGATGACGGCAGGGCCATCTGCGCCTTTGGAGGTGAAGGTGTAGTCCCTGGCGCCCAGCTCAATATCGGCCACATCTCCGAGGCGCAGTATCTTGCCGCCTTCCGAGCGCAGGACGATGTTCCGGAATTCCTCCGCGGTCCTGAGGCGGCCGCTGTATTCCAGTTTGTATTCATACGTGTTCTCCGACATCTTGCCCAGGCTGCCCACAGGGGCCACCAGGCTCTGCGTGCCCACGGCCGCAAAAAGGTCCTCCGGCATGAGCTTGTATGCCGCCATTATATCCGGTTTCATCCAGATGCGCAGGGCAAACGTGTTGCCCAGGCTCTCCACCTTTCCAACGCCTGTCACACGGGTAAGGCGGGGCTTCACGGCTATGTCCAGGTAGTTGGCAATAAAGTCGGGGTCATAGGTGCCGTCCGGACTTTCCAGCTGGAACACCTGCAGGATGTTGTTCTGCTGTTTGGCCACGCTTACGCCAAACTGCAGTACTTCCTGCGGGAGGAGCGGCTGCGCCATGGAGACCCTGTTCTGCACGTTCACGGCCGCCATGTCCGGGTTGGTGCCCGGCTTGAAGAACACGAGGATGTTAATATTGCCGGTGGAGGTGGCGGTGGATTTCATGTAGTACATGTCCTCTACGCCGTTGATGGCTTCTTCCAGGGGCTGGATCACGGACTTGATGGCGGTCTTGGCATCTGCGCCGTCATAGCTGGCCGACACCACCACGGTGGGAGGGGCGATGTCGGGATACTGGTCCATGGGGAGGGTGGTGAGCGAGATGGTGCCCACCAGAAGAATGAGAAGGCCAATGGACACGGCCATCACCCTCTGTTTGATGAACGGATTGCCTTTCATACGAGCCGGATGCGCTTAGAAAATCACTTTTTGGCCGTCCACCACGTTGATGGCACCGCTGGAAACAATTACGTCGCCCGTCTTCAGGCCTTCAAAGACGCAGAGAGAAGTGCCCATGTCAAAGGTTTGCACCTGGGTGGAGTGGGCCAGGGAATCCGCTCCGACCTTCCACACGATGGTGCGGTCCAGCTGGCGCACGATGGCCGATGCGGGTATAACGATTTGGTCGGCATAGGTGAAAGGAACGATGACGGTACCCATGTTGCCGGAAGCCAGAACACCATCCGGGTTGGGGAACTCGGCTTGTGCCCGCATGGCGCCGGTGAGGGGATCCACCACATTGGAAATGCGCACGATACGGCCCTTCTCCTTGTAAACGGAACCATTCTTGAGCTCCAGTGACACATCAGGAAGACTGGCCAGAAACTGCTTCAGTGTCTTGCCTTCCAGGCCTTCCTGCAGCTGCAGGTACTCGTTCTCGGAGATGGAGAACTTGGCGATGATGCGGGAGACCTCGCTCACCTGGGCCACAACGGTACCGGGAGATACGAGCTCTCCTCTGTTCAGGGGCGCGCTGCCCACTATGCCCGTGATGGGGGAAGTGATGGTACAGAAACTCAGCTGCAGCTTTGCGGCCTTGAGTGCGGCTTCCGCCTGAGCCACTGCAGCCGTCGCCTGGTTGTAGGCGTTGGTGGCTGTTTCCAGCATATAGGAACTCACAATCTCTTTTTGGAAGAGGTTCCGGTTGCTTTCCATTTCCAGCCTGGCCGTGTTCTGGCTGGCCTGGGCGGCCAAAAGGTTGGCATGGGCATTATCCACCGCAGCCCTTGCCTGACGCTCATCTATCCGCGCCAGGACGTCTCCCTTGCGGACGAGGTCTCCGATGGACACGTTATACTCGGTAACGGCTCCACTGCAGATGGAGGTCACTACCACTTCATTGAGACCCTCCAGCGTGGCATTGTAACGGGCAGGATACTCCACATTTTGCGTTTGGACGGTGAGTGTATCAAACGATGTATGTTTTTCTTTGGGCACATTGAGGCCGCATCCGGTCACAAGCAGGATTGCCAGCATGGCTTGTAAGGACTTCTGAGGATTCATGTTCATCTATGTATTTGTCTTCTATTTCGTATCCCATAAAAAGTCCTGATAAAGAAAACCTTACCGGGACTTGGCATTGTCAGTAATTACACCTGAACAAGTGCTTTCACCACAACTGTACAAGCGAGCACTGTCATGACAAAGATACAACTAAAACCCGACAACATCAACCCTTTCGGGGCTCTTTTATCCATTTTCAAGCAGTTTGACCGCAGCGACCTGCGCCGGACCATCGATTCCACCCTCGGGAGACGGGGCTCAGAAAGCCGATGAAGCAGCTGCGCGGTGTCCCGTCCGGCGAAAGTCCTTAAAAATGATTTTTTTGCAAGGACGAATTTGAACGACAAACAACACAGTCATGGAAACATATCCCCGAATCTCCCTGGACGCCTGGGTTAAGGTAGGCGAAGGAGGGAACGGCATCACTTATGAGAATCCAACCGACCCCAAAATTATTCTGAAGGTAAACAGTCTCTCTCCAGGATTTGCCCTGAAAACCCGGAGCGGATTGGCGAAATGGCGCGGCTTCCCTGTGAGGAGGGGAAAAACAGTGGAGATTGCAGCTCTGCCAAGCTGCGAAAAGAACTTTTTCGCGAGTGCAAAAATACGCAAAAACCGGGAAAAGTGTCGCGAAATTACGGGATATTTCCGGCACGGGACTTTCTGAATACTGCGATATTCCATTTTATTACGGCTGCCATGAAAATGCTTTCCAGCAGGGGTACCGTACTGTAAATCTGTCGTTCGAAGTGCGACAGCGCAATGAGGACCAGCACGCCTGTGCCAAAAATGACGCTGTAGCCATAGAGCTCCCGAATTGCAAGTTCCAGATCCAGACGGAGGTTCATCAAACCGGTCAATGCAGTGCTGTAGATGGCATCGCCGATGGGTGCGCCCACACCAGTGCGGATGAAGCCCAGCAGACACAGAATCTCAAAGTAATACTTGAAATTGTCCGTTGCCTGCGCATACACCGTAAGCACGATGAAAACGCCCACGTGACCAATTCCACAAAGGATGAGCGGCAAGTAAAGCGCCTCTGCATCCATCCCGTAAGACACCACCGCGATCATGCCCAGCGCGTACAGGACAATGGCGGCGAAACTGATGAACAGCACCACTTTAGACGGCCATTTCCGTTTGGTAAGCGCCCGTCTCAATGAACGGATGGCGCAGGTGATACATGGCCCAGAGGCCGTACGCAAGGCAAAGCGTAGCCACCAGCAAACCCGCACGGATATAGGGCGATGCCAACCACCCGTACTGCTCGCCGTATTGCGCCACAAAGATGAGGCTCAGGATAAAGAGCGACCACGTCACAAAGCCCAGCCAGTTGATGCCGTAGAGCGGCGCCGTTCTCAACGCGGGCCTGCATTTTGTCTATCAGTTTGCGTGTGAGTTCCAGGTTGCTGTCCAGCACCTGGAGCTGGTTCCCCAACTTGCACAATTCAATGTAATCTCCGGCGATGAGGAAACGCACCTCGCCCCGGTTTTTATCGGCTTGGAAACGAGCCAGCTCCGTACCGGACTTGGCCAGCTCCACGCCATGCTTGATGGCGCCGCCGGCATAGACCACCTGCGAAGCCTGCAACTTGAAATTGTTGCCGAAATGCGGGATGTCCACCTTGAAGCCATTGGTGAAATTCCGCTCCATGATGTAGCCGTTGCCGTTGTAACTGAACGACAGCGATGCATCGATGGAAGGCAAATACCCATTACGGGCTACCGCTTCTGCCGCACGGGCGCTTTCCACGCCCAAACGGGCCGCCTGGATGCTGGTGTTCAAGGAATCCGCCCGGGCGAACATCTCCTGGATGGTCATCGGTGTCTGTGCATATACACACCCCGCCAAGCACTGCCCAAAGCAGCACGAGAAATGAAGACAATTTCCTCATTTAAAATTATTTATGGTTCAACAACAAGAGAGAAGGCTGCGTTTGCGTGCGATACCGGCTCTCCATACACTACAACAGTTATACGCACGACATGTCTTGTTGTCAAAAGAAGACCACAAAGCCAGTACGGCTGAGGTTTTTGCGGTTGCAAAGATAGCAAAAAAATTACAACTTACAGATCAAAGGCTCCTGGTTCTCTCCCAGACTTCGCCCTTTTTGTGGCGCACAAGTCAGAAGTCAAATTGATGATGTCGCAGCGGCAGGACCCAGGCGTACCTCCAGCCCTTGCCGAAGCCCTATTTGAATTCCAGCGGGTTAAAGTGATTTGATCGACTTGGCAATGTTGATCAGATGGTCGGCTATACGTTCAGCATTTGAAGAAAGTTCCAAATACTGTGCACCTACGGAAGGAGTGCAGATACCCTTTTCCATTCTGTCAATGTGCCATTCTTCCATCCTTTTGGTGTAGTCGTCAATTTCTTCCTCAAAGACATTGGCCTGGTCAAGTGACAAGAGGCTCTCATTCTGGTAAGCGTCAAGCGCGTTGGCATACAGTTGATGGAGCAGCGTCTTCAGCTGGCTGATCTCATACTTTGCATCATCGGAGAACTGCTGGGCGGAATCGGCCAGGGCAGTAGCATATTCGACGATATTCTCCGCATAGTCGCCGATTCTTTCCAAATCCCGGATATTACGGTAAGTACCTGAAAGGTAGGCTTTATCCTTCTCGCCAAGACCGCTTCTGCCGCTGAGCACAACGACGTAGTTCACCAGCTCCCGGTTGATGAAGTTCAGCTGCCGCTCATCCCGCTCAAATGCTCCCTTTCCAGCAAAATCCAACTCCACGGCCATATACAGGGCCCGGTCCACGTTTTCCATGGCGATATCGGCCATCCTGAGAATTTCGCGCTTGACCTGGGAAACGGCGACAGGAGGCGTGCGGAGCATGTGTTCGTCCACATAATGGAGGCTGAATTCGGCATCCTGCTGTATGGTGCGTTCCGGAATCATCCGGGTGACCAGTCCGACCAGTGCGCCCGTGAGGGGCAGCATCATGGCGACCGTCGCGGTATTGAAGAAGGTATGGAACATGGCCAGCTGCACCTGCAGGGCCGACGGGAACAGTTTTTCAAACAGGCTTCCATAGGAAATGTCGAACCAGCCCAACACCATGGCGGCAAGCATGAACAGGACAACGCCGGTGCAGTTGAACAGCAGGTGGATGAGCGCGGTCCGTTTGGCATTGGTTCCGCTGGTGACGCCCGCAATCACCGCCACTACGCAGGAACCTATGTTGGAACCCATCGTAAGGAATATACCCTGATCTATGCCGATGAGCCCGGTCACCACCATGGCCAGCGCAATGGACGTCATGACGGACGAACTCTGGATGACGGCCGTGAAAACGGCGCCCAGCAGCACCAGCAGGACGGGATTGCCGATGCCGGAGAGGAACGTCTTTACCCCGTCAAGGGCCGCAAACGCCTCCATGGAACCGCTCATGAGTTCCAGGCCTACGAACAACAGGCCGAACCCCGCGAGGATGCCGCCCAGCGTCTTGGAACCGCTTTTCTTGGCAAAAATGCTCAGGAACGCACCCAGCCCGGCGAAGGCCGAAAAGATGACGCTTGTCGATACAGAATTGCCGCCAAACATGCCCAAGGCCACGATTTGCGCGGTAACTGTTGTGCCAATGTTGGCGCCATAGATGATGGTGGCCGCCTGCGCCAGGGAAATGATGCCGGCATTGACAAAGCCGATGGTCATCACCGTGGTGGCGCCGGAGCTCTGGATGGCGGCCGTTCCCAGCGCGCCGATCCCCACGCCCATCAGTTTACTGCCGGAAGCCTTGGAAAAGAGTTTTTTCAGTTTCTCCGAGCTCGCCGCTTCCAGGTTCGAGCTCATCATCTGACACGCAATCAAGAATACGCCGATTCCTGCAAGAAGTGTCAGCAAAGAAGTAATAATTGCTGTTAAATCCATAAAAGTTGTTTTGAAAGAATGACTTGAACGCTTCTGATACAGAAGGGTTCAGCCTACAGCCGGAGCGTGCAGGCGGTCAGCCACAGCCTTTCAAAACTTACATGGAGGGAACGGACATGGAAAACCGGGGCAAAACCGGATTTGCAATCCGCGAATACCGTCTCGGACAAGGTCTGAACTTTTTCGCTCACCCGCTGCGGAGCGCGAAGGACGGCTTCCTCTTCTACGTCACTGGCGTCTTCAAAACAAACTTCCTGTCCGTAAGATGTTGTAGGGACATACGAGACACTTTCCGGCAGCAATGTCAGAAACAGCGCAAGAAAAAGTGTCAGGATTCTCATCACTGTTTTTTCTTGCAAAAATTGTTCCGCCAAGATTATGCGTGTCACATCACTTTTTTCTTTCCTTCTGACCCTTCGAGTGCTCCTACCGTGCCCTATACTCGCTCGGTGTCAGGCCGGTTTCGCGCTTGAAATAGCGGCAGAAGAAGGGGGCGTTGGGAAAGCCAAGCTCTTCGGAAATCACGGCCTTGGTAATCCAGGTGGACGGCGATTCGCCGCTGGCTTCCCGGATGAGCGGGCTCAGATAGTGAGATGCGAGACAGAGCTGCCGGGCATAGAAAGCCGTATCCCTATGCTCACGGAAATGTGTGCCCACCAACGAGATGAACTGCCTGAACAACTGCTCTTTGCGTGCGGGTAACGGCAACGGGGCCGTATGGAAGACAGCCGATTGCTCCAGGATCCCCAGATAGGCCGATATCAGATCTTCTACGACTTCTTTTGGAAAGGGCTCGTTCCCGGCCACACTTCGGATGATGGAAGCCATATTGTCCAGCTGAAACCATTCTGCCTCCGACAGAGTGAACACCTTGGCATCGTCCCGCCCGTGATGCTTGTCGTTGAAGGTAATGGCCTGGACGCGGTAATCCTCCGAGGCCGAAAGGAACTCCACCAGTGCGGCATCGGGAATCCAGATAACCTGCCCTTGGGCGACCTCGCTTTCCAGCAAGTTGATTCTGTATCGGATGTTTCCTTCCAGCACCCGCATCAGACGGGTGTATTACCCTGAAAAAAGTGGTTCTTCCGCAATTTAGTTGAAGCATAGGTCGTTGAAGACCATTTTCCGTTTGAGTAAGTCAAGTGAAGCTCGCCCATACATTACTCTCTTTACTGCCTTCAGTTTGTTCACGAAGCCTTCAACGATGCCATTTGAGGTGTCCAATGCGATAGCGTTCCTCACGGCCTTCAGATCCATCCTGATTCCATAGGCAAACGACCTCAGCTCCTGAATCGGAGATTTTCCGTATTTTTCAAGCCATGTATCCAGGTCATTGACATCGTCTCCCATGATAGTAGCGTAGAAAGAAGCCGCCGCATCGTATATA
>JAFTGA010000057.1 GCA_017458145.1 Bacteroidales bacterium
ACGCGGTGATGGTGTTGTGGCGATGTCAAAGATACAAAATTCGAAAGCCATTCACAACTGCGATCATGTCCTTTCCCAACTTGATGACGGTGTTGTGGCGATGTCAAAGATACAAAATTCGAAAGCCATTCACAACTAATTTGTCAACTCCGGCCACGGAGTAAGGTGTTGTGGCGATGTCAAAGATACAAAATTCGAAAGCCATTCACAACAAGGACCGGGTGCGTCCCTTCAGCGATGCGGGTGTTGTGGCGATGTCAAAGATACAAAATTCGAAAGCCATTCACAACATTCCCGTGTAGAAGATCATCGTCCTGTTGGGTGTTGTGGCGATGTCAAAGATACAAAATTCGAAAGCCATTCACAACTTCCACTCCTTGACGAAGGAGGCCATATAGGTGTTGTGGCGATGTCAAAGATACAAAATTCGAAAGCCATTCACAACCGTACGGTCAGATTTCGCTGACGCAGGTTGTTGTGACGATCTCGAAAACAGAAAACTATTTCCGGTTGCGGCGGTCGAGGGCGGCGCGGAAGGCCTGGGCGTTGCGGTTGTGCTCGGCGAGGGTCCTGGCGAAGACGTGGGTGCCGGAGAAGTCGGCATTGGCGCAGAAATACAGGTTGCCGGCGCCCCAGGTGCCACCGAAGTCAGGGTTCAGCACGGCTTCGAGGGCGGCTCTCGTGGGCACGCAGATGGGTCCCGGAGGGAGGCCGGCGTGCTTGTAGGTATTGTACGCGGAGTCCACTTCCAGATGCTTGTTCAGGATGCGGCTGAGCTTGTAGTCGTAGCAGAATGCGACGGTCGGATCGGCCTGCAGGGGCATTCCGATCTTGAGCCGGTTCAGATAGACACCGGCGATTTTGGGCATCTCCGCCTCGTTGTTGGACTCCGCCTTGACGATCGAGGCGAGCACGGAGGCCTCCTGGCTCGTCAGGCGCAGGGCCTTGGCCTTGGCGTAACGCTCCGCCGTCCAGTATGCGTCCCAGGCGGCCTTCTGCTTATCCAGCACATCCACCATCGAGGCGGTCCAATAGATATCGTAGGTGTCCGGCATCAGGAGCGAGAAGACGTTGCGGGGGGTAAACCCGTAGGAAGCGAGCAGTTTGTCGTCGTTGAGCGCTTGGTGGACCGTGGCGGAGTCAATCAGCAGCTGGCTTGCAATCTTGGCGGCAATGTTGGACTTGATGCGCAGATTGCCCGTCAGGGAGAGCCGCACCGGCGTCTGCCAGCCGTTGTTGAGCATCCGTGCCACATAGACGCTCGGATTGCCGGGAGACACGGTATAGTGTCCGGGCGTCAGGTACTGCTCCACCTGCTTGGCCTTGAAGCAGCGTTCCAGGCTCTTCAGGCTGACCACCTGGGCCTTCTCGGCAATCTGGGCGAGCACTTCTTCCGCCGTCGTCCCGGGGTACACATAGATCTCCGCCGTCTTCCGGAAATTGGGCAGTTTGTTGTCTCTCAGCCAGCTGTAGCCGAGCACGCCGGCGATGGCCAGGACGGCCAGCGCAAGCAGGGAATAAGTCGCTTTCTTCATACGGACGGCAAATTTACGAAGTTTTCGCAAAATACGCCTTACACCGAACTCGGCGGAATGCCGAACTTGTTCTTGAAGGAACGGGAGAAGCCGGTGAGGGTGCCGAACCCCACCTTGTACCCTACCTCGCTGACATTGAACTCCCGGCTCTTGAGCAGTTCCATGGCGCGGTTGAGCCGGTAGTTGGTCAGGAACGTGTTCGGCGACATGCCGATCAGCGCCTTGAGCTTGGAGAAGACGCTCGTGCGGCTCATCCCCAGTTCGAGCGAGAGCGCCGTCACGCCGAAGTCCTCCTCGGACAGGTGCTCGTCGATAATCCGGTAGCACTTGTCCAGGAAGGCCTTGTCGTGCGCGGAGAGGCCGTCCGGAAGCGCCTCTTCCTCCTGAGAGGAGGAGGTGCGCTCGGAGAGCAGGTTCTGCAGGCGCCGCCGGTTGCCAAGCAGGTTGCGTACCAGGGCGGTGAGATAGGCCGGATCGAAGGGTTTGCCCAGATAGCCGTCCGCCCCGAGGTCCAGGCCGTGAAGCTGGTTCTCCATATCGGCCTTGGCCGTGAGCAGGACGATGGGAATGTGGCAATACTCCGGATCGTTCTTGAGCTCCTTGCACAGCGTGTAGCCGTCTTTGTAGGGCATCATCACGTCGCTGACCACCAGATCCGGCGCGCTGATGCGGATGCACTTCCAGGCCTGTTCGCCGTCGCCGGCAAGCATTACCCGGAAATGGTCGGACAGGAAGCCGCGGATATACTCCCGCATATCGGCATTGTCCTCGACCACGAGCACCAGGGCACGCTCTGCATCCGGCTCCACGGTCTCGCCCGCAGGAGCCGCCTCTTCCGACTCCGCCTCCTCCTGCCACACGGCATCGTCCGCGTAGTCCTCCATCCGGGCCGGGAACTCGAAAGTGAAGACCGACCCGATCGGATCGCCCGGCCGGGCGGTCAGGGAGCCTTTGTGCACCTGCGCGAGATGGCGGGCATAGTTGAGGCCGATGCCGAATCCGGACGGAAGATCGCCGCCCACCTTCTCCCCGAGGCGCTCGTAGCGGCCGAAGATCTGCTCCGCCTTGTCCGGTGAAATGCCGATGCCCGTATCGGCCACTTCGATGCGGGCCTGCGTGCCCTCCATGCGGGCGCTCACGGTGATCGCCCCGTGTTCGGGCGTATATTTGACGGCATTGCTCAGCAGGTTGAACACGATCCGCTCGACCTTCTCCCGGTCGCAGAACACGATCAGTTCCTGGGACAGGTCGGCCGTGACCCGGAGGCTCTTCTGGGCGAACACATATTCGAAGTTCCCGAGCATCTTGCGGAGCAGATGCGCGAGGTCCGTGCGCTGGACCGACAGGCTGTCCCGGCTCGCCCGGGAACGGCCAAACTGCAGGAACTGGTCCGTCAGGCGAAGCATCCGGTCGGCGTTGCGGTCGATGATGCCGATCAGTTTGCGGTCACCCTCGGACAGGCCGGGCGACTGGGCCAGTTCCTTGACCGGACCATAAATCAACGACAGCGGCGTACGGAACTCGTGGGAGACATCCGTAAAGAAGGTCAGACGCTCCTGGCTGATCTGCTCCATCAGGCTCTTCTCCTGTTCGGACATCTCCAGCCGCTCCCGGTTGGCGCGCAGGCGGACCAGCTGTGTAAACACCAGGCCGATGAGTCCGAACCCGAGCAGGGCATAGAAAAGCATCGCGGGCCAGGAGAGCCAGGGCGACGGCTTGATCCGCACGCGCACGGCCAGTTCGTCCGTCCCCCAGCTGCCGTCCGGCTGCTGTACGCGGGCGCGAAAGGTGTACCGTCCGCTGTGCAGGCCGGAATAACCGGCCCGGCGGGACTGTCCGGCATAGACCCAGTCGGAGTCGTACCCGTCCAGGCGGTATTGGTAGATCGGGCGGATGCCCGGATTGAAATTGCGGCAGGAGAAGAAGAACGAAAGCTGCCGGGAACGGTGGTCCAGCTCCAGCGGACCGGCCGGGTATGGAGGGAGCGTCTCCCCGTTGACGGTGATGCCGTCCAGGGTGACGGGAATCTGCTGGACCTGCTGCGAGAAATTGCGCAGGAAGAACGTGAAGTCCGTCTGGCTGCCGAACAGCACGGTCCCGTTATCCGTCACGACAACGCTGTTGGTGTTGTTGGCCGCCGGATTGACATCCTGGTTCTTGAAGAGCGTAACGTTGCTGCCGTCCTCGGTGATCCGGATGAAGTCGAAGCGGGTGGACGCCCAGACTTCACCGTTCCGGTGGCCGGAGATGGAACTGACAGACGGATCCGCATCCCGCGCGCCCAGATCGATTTTCACGGACGCACCCGTGTGGGGATCATAACGCCAGATTCCGTCGTTCGCCGTGCCGACCCACCAGCGGTTCCCGCTGTCCTCCCAGACGCAGGAAGGGTGTCTGAGACCGGTCCCCGCCGGGCGGAAGGCCCCACCGGCCTCGTACAGCCAGATATCCCCGTCGGCCAGGAAATACGGCTGGCCCGAAGCGAACTGTCCGCTGAACCAGAAATCCGGATGAGCGGACGCCGTCAGGCGGTCCGGAGCACCTCCGGAAGGCGGGAAACGCAGGATGCCGTCCTGCTGAAGCAGATACACGTTGCCGGCGGCATCGTCCCAAATGCAGTTGGTCGGCTCTATCTCCCAGCTGTGCACCAGGGACAGGAACTCTCCGTCGAAGACATAGTGCCGCAGCTGGTTGTAGTTGTATTGCAGCCACAGGCCGCCTTTCCGGTCCCGCAGCGAGATGCCGAGCTTTCCCTCCCCGTCGAGCCCCGGGCCGCGGAATACCGTATATTCTCCCGTGGCCACGTGCTGGCGGAATACACCCTTGTTCGTGATGACCAGCAGGTAGCCATAGCCGAGGGGGTAGAACATATTGAGCGCGTCGCCCGGGAAGGCATCCGGGATCCGGAGGCTGTGTTCGTCCGTGTGGCGGTAGAGGTTGAGCAGGTCGCGGTTGTTCTTGCTCAGCCACAGGTTGTCCTGCGTCAGCAGATAGCGGCACTCCCGCACCCCCGAGAGCGATTCATACTCCCATTCGCGGCGCGGCGTCCCGTCCGGAAGAACCCGGAAGATCCCCTCGTCCCGGATGCCCAGCATGCAGGTCTGTCCGTGGAAAGCCACGAACAGCACCGCCTTGCCGGCCGTGGCGGCGGACAGTGCCTGCGGCACGGGCAGCGGAGCTCCGTCGCCGGCATAATGCAGCAGCCCGCCGGAAGTGCTGATCCAGACGGAGCCGTCCGGATCGGCGGAAATGCCGTTGACCGCCCGTCCGGTGATCGTGAACTCCCGCAGGATCCGAAAGTCCCGGTCCAGGATCAGGAAACTCTCGGCTGCGAGGTTCCGCACCCAGATCCGGTGGTCCGAAGTCAGGAGGAAGGAGGCATAGAGCAGCCGGGAGTCCAGGTAGACGGGTTGGACGGAAGCCGTCCGTTTGTCAGCCATAAAGAGCCCGCCCGCCGCCGAATAGAGCAGATGCCCGTCATCCCACGAGGCCAGGCTGAAGACATTGCGCGCCTCTACGTGCCAGTCGGGATCCACGCGCCCGTCCCGCAGCAGGCTGACATCCGACCGCGTGCCGACCCACAGGCGGCCGTCCGGCTCCGCGCAGAGCGAGCGGACGTAATCTTCCGGAAGTCCGCCCTCGTTCTGATACCAGACCGTGTAGGCGCTGCCGTTGTAGCGGTTGAGTCCCCGGGCCGTGCCGATCCAGATATCTCCGCCGGCGTCCTCGGCCAGGGCGTCGACAACAGGATTGGACAGGGCGCCCTGCGTGGGCAGGACCGTAGTAATCTGCGCGGACACGCGCAACGGAAGGCACAGGGCCAGGAAGACAAGGGAACGAAAAAGCGTGTTCATATTCTGAAAACAAGACTGGCGAATACAAATATAACCAGTTTTTAACATTCTGCATACCGGTCTGTCGCTTGGGTTGAAGGCTTGAACATCCGGTAAAATATCCGCCCGATTCAGCGGAGCACATATATATAAAGCTGCCTAAATTTGCAGCAGGACACTAAAATTGTTTTTACCACAAATATTCAACCTCATTAATCAATGATTGAGATGAACAAAACTCAACTTTTCAAACGCCTTGCGGCGCTGGCTGTCGGGTTCTTCCTCAGCCTCCCGCTGCTGTTGGCGCAGAACCGGGTTGTCAAGGGAACCGTCCTTGACGACACGGACCAGGGCGTCATCGGCGCCGCCGTCATGATCAAAGGCACGACCAACGGTGTCGCCACCGATGTCGACGGCAAATTCGAAATCAGCTGCGACCCCGCCGACGTGCTGGTCATCTCCAGCATCGGCTTCGACGATGTCGAAGTGGCTGTGGGGAACCGCACGGAACTGACCATCCGGCTTGAGATCTCCCAGGAACTGCTTGACGACGTGGTCGTCATCGGTTATGGTACGACCCGTGCCAAGAACTTCACCGGTTCGGTGGACGTCATCAAGATGAGCGACTCCCCTGTCGCCGACCTCGGCCTGAGCAACGCCGCCGACATGCTCCGCGGCCGCCTGTCCGGTGTCGACATGGGTGCCGAGTCCGCCACCGTCGGAAGCAACGCCAATATCATGGTGCGTGGCCGCAAGTCCATCAACTCGACCTCCTCCGCCCCGCTGCTCGTGGTCAACGGCGTCATCTTCACCGGCAACCTCGAGGACATCGACCAGAACTCCATCGAGTCCATCAGCGTGCTCAAGGATGCCACCTCGCTGGCCGCCTATGGTTCCAAAGCCGCGAACGGCGTGATCATGATCACCCTCAAGAAGGGCGAAGAGGGCAAGCCCCTCATCACCTTCTCCACCTCCCACCAGTTCTCCACGCCGTCCTACCGCCAGCGTTTCCTCTCCCCGGAGAACTACATCAAGTACAGCAACGCCCGCCGCGGCATCGAGGACCTGACCAATACTTCCTGGATGTCCTTCCTCGAGAAGGCCAACTATGAGAAAGGCCGCACGACCGACTGGTACAATATGGTCACCCGCATGGGCTACACGCAGAACTACAACCTGAGCTTCTCCGGCCGCACCCAGAACTCCAACTACTATGTGGCGCTCGGGCACTCCGGACAGCGCGGTATCGTGGTCGGCAACGACTTCTCCCGCAACAACGTCTCGATGAACCTCTCCACCCATATCTTCAAGAACATCGAGATCGGTGCCAACATGGCCTACACCAACTCCGTGGACAACCACGTGGCCGCCAGTACCAACGTCAACCAGTCCCCGTACATGGAGCCGTACCTGCCGGACGGCAAGACCCTCCGCTACTATGTGGAAGGCGTCAACGCCTCCTCCGTCAACCCGCTGTGGGAGACCCAGGTCGGCCGCGAGAAGGACAACCGCCGCTTCAACCTCAACCTCGGCGGCTTCGTGAGCGTCAACATCCCCTGGGTGGAAGGCCTGAACCTCCGGATGAACGCTTCCTACACCAAGATGCAGTCCAACAACTACAGCTTCACCCACGAGAACATCACCCCGGCCCTCCTCTCCAACGACTGGGAAGGCATCGGCCAGACCTCCGACTACTATAACCTGGCCAACGCCGAGGGAAGCATCAGCAATTCCGTCTCCGAGAACTGGGTCATGGACTTCATCCTCAGCTATGCCCGCCAGTTCGGCCGCCATTACGTCAGCGCCTCGCTCGTCTACACCCGCGACAGCGCCGAGTCCTCCTACTACTCCGAAGGCGGCAAGGGCTTCATGGCCGCCGGCAACACGCTGACCGGCTGGTACGGTCTCGGCAATGCCGACACCAAGACCGTCTCCAATCCTACCTACGTGCTCCACACCGACGTGGGCTACCTCGCGCGCGTGATCTATTCTTATCGCGACACCTACCACTTCAACGCCTCCTTCCGCCGGGACGGCTCCTCCGTGTTCGGCAATGAGCGCAAATGGGGCAACTTCCCCGCCGTCGGCGCTGCCTGGACCATGTCCAACGAGCAGTTCATGAAGGACAACGTGCACTGGATCGACTTCCTCAAGCTGAAGCTCTCCTGGGGTAAGAACGGTGCCCAGACCATTTCTCCGTACGGCACCCTGTCCACGATCGCCGTGGCCAAGGGCGGCGGCATCCCCAACTACTATGGCGGTGAGACCCACTGGGGCCAGCGCCTCGCCACCCTCGGCAACCCGACCCTCGGCTGGCAGACCACCACGTCCTGGAACGGCGGTTTCGAGGCGGACTTCCTCCAGGGCCGCATCCACATCGATGTCAACGCCTACTTCTCCCAGACCACGGACCAGATCTTCGACCGCAACATCCCGGTCATGACCGCCGGCATCACCACCCAGAAGGCGACGATGGGCCGCGTGGACAACAACGGCGTGGAGGTCAACCTCAACACCGTCAATATCAAGAAGAAGAACTTCGAATGGTCCTCCAACTGGGTATTCTCCCTCAACCGTAACCGGATCATCGACCTCTACGGTGACGGACAGGACGACCTCACCAAGAGCCTGTTCATCGGCCACCCGATCAACACGATCTACGGCTACAAGACCGAGGGCATCTTCCAGGACGGCCAGAACGCCGGCCGCCCGATCTTCTACACCCTGGACGGACAGCAGACCGACAACCCTTCCCCTGAAGACCGTCAGATCCTCGGTTCCGGCGACGAGAACTTCCGTCTCTCCTGGGCCAACACCCTCCGCTGGGGCAACTGGCAGGTTTACCTGATGTTCCAGGGCGTCTTCGGCGGCGCCGGCTTCGGCCTGGCGAACAACACCTTCGCCTACTCCACCTACGACATGACCGCTTCCTGTACCGCGCTTGACATCCCGTTCTGGACCAGGCAGGCCCCCAACAACACCTACCCGGCCCCGAACGTGAGCGAGAGCAAGTACGCCGTGTACAACTCCTACGGCCACGTCCGCCTGCAGGACCTCTCCGTGTCCTACAACCTCAGCAAGCTGGTGAACAAGATCGGTCTCAAGGGCGCCCGCGTGACGCTCGCCGGCCGCAACCTATTCTTCATTGCTCCGGGCTGGAAGATGAGCGACCCGCAGTCCCGCTCCGCCTATGGCGTCGGCATCCCCCGCTCCGTCACCCTCGGCCTCAATGTCTCTTTCTGATCCGCAACCTCTTAACTTGATATAGCCATGAAACTGCATACATTCATTCCGGCCCTCGCATGCACCCTCCTTCTGGGTGGCGTCGCGACCTCCTGCCTGTCCGACAAGGACTTCCTCACCGAGAAGCCGAAGGCCCAGCTGACCATCGCCAATGCCTACAACACTTCCGACCAGGTGGTCAACACCCTGCTGACCGGCTACTTTGAGTTCGAGGAGCTCTTCTTCCCGAACGCCATGGGCCAGGGCATCGCATACAACACTTCCACCGGCACGGATATGACCGACAACAAATACCAGCTCGGCATGGGTTCCCACATGAGCAACTTCACCGCCGCCTGGTCCGCCGATTCCGATCTCCCGAAGAGCCTCTGGGACAAGTTCTACAAGATCATCTCCTACGCCAACCTGGCGCTCATCAAGATCGACGAGGTCGAATGGTCCTCCGAGGCCGAGAAGAGCCGCGTCGCCGCAGAAGCGAAATTCCTCCGCGGGCTGGCTTATCTGCGCCTGGGCGAACTCTTCGGCGGCGTGCCGATGGTGCTTGAGTACACCGAGACCCCGAACTACGCCTACGAACGCGCTTCCCGCTCCGAGACCTACGCCGCCGCGATCGACGACCTCAAGGCCGCCTACGCCGGGCTGCCCTGGGACGTGAAGGCCGAATACGGCCGCGCCGGCAAGGGTGCCGCGGGCATGTTCCTCGCCGAAGCCTACCTGGCCGACGGCGTGGAGAGCAACGACAACAAGACTTCCTACGATGAGGCCGCCAAGGTGGCCCGGGAAGTGATCGCCCACCACCCGCTGATGACCGGGCGTTTCGGTGTCCGCCTGCCCGACGCCGCCGGATCCAACTATGGCATCCCCAATGCCTACCCGGAAGGCAACGTGATGTCCGACCTTTTCGTCGCCCAGAACATCATCAGCGCCGCCAATACGGAGGCCATCTGGGTGATGGTCAGCGCTCCCGACTACGCCACCTTCACCGCCAACGGCGGCGAATTCTTCAACCCGACCCCGGGCGGACGCCGTTGCTGCACGCTGGGCTTCACCCCCGCCCTGCAGGACTACAACTGGGCGCCCGAGTACGCGGAAACCGGCGCGGCTGCCGGTCCCTGGAAGGCTTTCTCCGCCAAGTACGGCGGCGAGATGAGCCCCGCCACCCACGGCGGCACCGGCTGGGCCCAGAGCACCCCGACCTGGTTCGCCTCCTACACGATGTGGGACGATGAGCACAACAACAACTCCCTGGGCAACGACCTCCGCTACATCGAGGACGTGACGGTCAAGACCGAGTATATGTGCTGCGACGAGAACCACTCCCTCTATGAGCAGAAAGTCGGCTGGGACCAGATCGACCACTCCACCCCGGAACTCGCCGGCATCTTCTTCCCGATCTGGTACAAGGAGACTCCGTTCGACCTCTGGGACTATGATCCGGCGGATCCCGGCTTCTCCTGGTTCGGCAAGTACATCAACTTCTACCGTTCCAAGTATGCCGCCCGCACCTCTGAGGTGTACCTCCTGCTCGCCGAAGCCCTGCTGCGCGGCGGTGACAAGGCCGGCGCCCTCGACGCCCTCAACGCCGTCCGCGAGCGTGCCAACGCCAATCCGTTCGGCGACATCGACATCAACACCATCCTGGACGAGCGCGGCCGCGAACTGCTCTACGAAGAGTTCCGCTGGGCGACCTTCCTGCGGATGAAACCGGCCGAGTGGAAAGCCCGCATCAACGACTACAGCATGTACCACGCCAGGAGCGGTGCCGAGGTCTATCCGGCCATCCGCCGCTGGGCCGAGGATGCAGACGACATCAAGTTCGACCTCTTCCCCATTCCGCAGACCTACATCGACCTCAACACCGGTGCCAAATTGGAGCAGAACGCCGGCTGGACGAAGTAACCATCTACTGAAACCTCTATCCCTGAGGCGGCGGATCGCAGTCCGCCGCCTCATTTATTGTTCAAATATGAAAAAGATGTTCCCCTTTCTTCTGGCGGCCCTGATGACGTGCGCGCCGCTCCGTGCCCAGTACCCTGGCAGCCAATATCTTCCGCAGGTCGAAGGCAATTGCGTCACCTTCCGGCTGCAGGCGGACAAGGCGCAGGACGTGCAACTCTTCGGCGACTTCCTGCCCGGCGTCAACGAATACCGGCTGGGCGGACACGTCGCCATGGTCCGCAATGCCGACGGACTCTGGGAATATACGGCCCGCGGACTGGCTCCGGACTTCTATTACTACTATTTCGAGGTGGACGGCGTGCGGGTTCTGGATCCGCACAATCTCAAGCTGGTCTGCAACTATTCCGAGTTCTACAACTCCTTTCTGGTCCCGGGCGACGGGAGCCGCAACCTGGAGCAGACCGGCGTCCCGGCCGGGACGCTCGTCACGCACTGGTACGACTCACCGGAATATGGCGGACAGCGGCGCCTCAACGTCTGGCTGCCGGCGGACTACGACGCATCCGGCAGCTATCCCGTCCTGTATATGATCCCGGGCGGCGGGGACGACGAGGACACCTGGACCGATATGGGACGCCTGCCCCAGATTCTCAGCCACATGACCGCCTCGGGCGAGGCCGTCCCGATGATCGTGGTGCTCGTCAACGCAATGCCCAACCAATGGGCCGCTCCGCACGTGATGAATCCCATCCCGGGTGCCAGGAGCCACTTTGAGCTGATGGGCACGCCGCAGGGCGCCTCCGGCGGAGAATTCTGCAATGATCTGATACGCAATATCATTCCGTTCATCGAAGGGCATTACTCCGTGCGCAGGGACCGCGGCGGCAGGGCCGTATGCGGCGTCTCCATGGGCGGCGTGTACCAGATGTACCTGCTGGAGCGCCGGCCGGACTTGTTCGCCTACGTTGCCCTGATGGGCTCCGGCCTGATGAATGCGGCTCCGGATGCGGCCGATGCTGCGCTGCGGCCGCTCAAGGAGGCCGGGTATTCGCTGATGTGGATCGGCGCAGGCAGCCAGGACATGGCGCTCCGCAGCGCCCGCAACCTGATGTCCGCCCTGGAACGCAGCCGCATGCCGTACACTTACTACGACTCCGCCGACGGCCACAACTGGCGCTCCTGGCGCCGCGACCTGCAGCAGCTGCTGCCGCTGCTCTTCCGCTGAACCGGCGCGGCCGGCAAGGTCCCGGCCCGAAGCGGACACAAATGGATGGGTGCCCGGAGAAACGGGCACCCATCCTTGTATACACCTATGACAAACGGGCCGTCGGAACGGCGCTGATTGCTTTTAGAAAGAGACTTCCGCCTTCTGGCGGATATCGTCGGAGGCAGCGCCGAGCAGGAGCTCCAGCCGGCCGTGCTCGAGATCCCAGGCGTTCTTGTCCACGTTCCAGTAGCGCAGGTCGTCGGAGGCGATTTCCAGCGTGACGGTCCGGGTCTCGCCGGGCTGCAGGCTCACGCGGGCGAAGGCCTTGAGTTCCTTTTCAGGCCACTCCACCTTGCTGTCCGGACGGCTGACATACAGCTGCACGACCTCGTCGGCGGCCATCTGTCCGGCATTGGTCAGCGGGAAACTGACCTGAATGCCCTTCTTGCCGGCGGAAGCCCGGACAGCACCGTAGTTGAAGTCCACGTAGGACAGGCCGTGACCGAAGGCATACATCGGCTTGATGTCCTTGGTATCGAACCAGCGGTAGCCCACGAGAGACCCCTCGGTGTACTTGGACACTGGCTTGGGGAGCGCGTCGATGAAGGCCTGGCGCTCGGCGGGAGACATCTTGAGGACGTCCTCGCGGTACATCAGGGTGAAGAGGTCGCCGCCCTGCGTCTTGTCGGGGAAGTTGCCCAGCGCAAAGGCCGGGGAATCCTCCAGACGGGCCGGGAAGGTGAACGGAAGCTTGCCGGACGGGGCGATGTCGCCAAACAGGACCTCGGCCAGGGCGGTGCCGCCCTCGGTGCCGTTCCACCAGCCCTGCAAGATGGCCGGGCTGACCGGCTCAAGCTCGCGCAGGTCGGTCGGACCGCCGGAAATCAGCACGGTGACGAGTTTCGGATTGACGGCGGCCAGGGCCTTCACGATTTCATTCTGTCCGACAGGCAGGTCGATGTTGGCGCGGTCGCTGCCCTCGGTCTCGATGCTCTTGTTGGTGCCGCCGAAGAAGATCACGAGGTCGGCCTCACGGGCCAGGGCGACGGCCTCGGCGAGCAGCGCGGGATCGGCCGGCTCATCGATGGCAGCCGCCTCCAGCGGATCGGCCTTGGCCGGGGCGGGCCCCCAGCGGCGGCCCGGGAAATTCTTGTAGCCGGGCGCATAGAGCACCTCGGCGGCGTCTCCGGCGCGCCGGCGGATACCCTCGAGCGGCGTGACCTCATAGAGGGCCTTGACACCGGCGCCCATGCCGCCGGACTGGGTCTTGAGGACGGCGTTCTGGCCGATGACGGCTATCTTCTTCACCTCGCGGGAGAGCGGCAGCAGTCCGCCCTCGTTCTTGAGCAGCACGATGGACTTCTCCGCCACCGCCTTGGCAATCTCCTGGCACTCAGGCTGGGAAGTCATCTTCGTGTTGGCCACGTTGTCGGGCACGGCCTCGACGGCATAGCGCACGCGCAGGATCTGGCGGACTTTCTCGTTGACCAGTTCCTCGGTCAGGGCACCGGTCCTGACGGAATCGATCACCGGCTGGCCCAGGTAGTTGCTGCCCGTCATCTGGACATTCAGGCCGTGCAGCATGGCGCCCATCGTGCTGTGGGTGCCGCCCCAGTCGGAGACGGTGAAGCCCTTGAAGCCCCACTCGCCACGGAGAATCTCGTTCAGCAGGTGCTCGTTCTCGGAGCAATAGTCCCCGTTGACCTTATTATAAGCCGGCATCACGCTCATCGCGCCGCCTTCGCGGATTGCCCGCTCGAACGGCTTGAGATAGATCTCGCGAAGGGTGCGCTCATCCAGCTGGGCGTCGACACTGCCGCGGTTGGTCTCCTGGTTGTTGACGGCGAAGTGCTTGATGCACACGGCCGTCCCCTGGTCCTGGACACCTTTTGTATAATAAAGGGCAAGGGCCGCGCTGAGGATCGGATCCTCGCTCAGGTACTCATAGGTGCGGCCGCCGACAGGCAGGCGCTGGATATTGACGGCCGGGCCGAGGATCACGTCCTTGCCGCGCAGGCGGGCTTCGATGCCCATCCCCTTGCCGTACTGGTAGGCCAGATCCTCGGACCAGGTGGCGGCGAGGGCCGAGCCGGTCGGGAAATAGGTGGCGGAGTCGAGCTGCCAGCCCGCGGACTGGAATCCGTTCGGGACGCCTTCCTCGCGTATGCCGAACGGGCCGTCCGCATAGTGGATGTCGGCAATGCCGAGGCGCTCCACGCCCGCGGAAGACATGTTGGTCTTGCTGTGAAGCATCTCGACCTTCTCCTCGAGGGTCATCTGCGCGATGACGGCATCGATCTTGGCATCGTTCGCCGCCAGGCGGTCCTGCGGCGTGACCGGCTGCGCGCACGCGGCAAGCAGCGCAGCGGCGCCGGCCAGGGAAAGAATGGTTTTGATTCTGTACATAATGAATATAGCGTTATCTTGAATTTTCAACCTAAAGTTAGTCAGATTCCGCCAAAATACCGCCATGCCGCTGACATTCGGGAAGGTTTTTGAACATCGGGCATAATATTCCTGCACAGGACGGCGGCGGCGCCGGCCGGCCTGAACATCGGGACAAAGGATTGAACACCGCAACGAGCACTTTGCAGCAGAGAATTCCTATCTTTGTTTTCAGACAAATTCTGTTGAATATGACCAGACCCTCCACCCTTCTGCTGTCCGCCGCGGCCCTGCTGCTCGCGGCGTGCGCGCCCAAGAACCCCGTCCTGACCGTTTCCGGCGGCCGGATCCAGGGCGTGCTGACCGATTCCTCCTCCGTAATGGTTTATAAGGGCATCCCGTATGCCGCCCCGCCCGTGGGCGCGCTGCGCTGGCAGGCCCCGCAGCCCGTGCCCGCCTGGGAGGGCGTACGCGTGTGCGACAAGTTCAGCGCCATTTCCCTGCAGTCCGGCAACGCCCCCGGCACCTTCTACGGCGACGAATTCTACTGGATGGGCGACCCGGAGCAGAACGAAGACTGTCTCTACCTCAACGTCTGGGCTCCGGCCGGCACGGTCGGCAAGCCGGACGCCAAACTGCCCGTCGCGATGTGGATTCACGGCGGTGCCTATATGAACGGCTACGGCCACGAAGTCACGATGGACGGCGACGCCTGGGCGCGCCGCGGCGTGATCCTCGTCACGATCAACTACCGCCTCGGCACGCTCGGTTTCCTCTCCCACCCCGAGCTCACCGCCGAGCAGGGCCAGTCCGGCAACTACGGCACGATGGACCAGATCGCCGCCCTGCAGTGGGTACACGACAACATCGCGGCCTTCGGCGGCGACCCCGCCAACATCACCGTCTTCGGCCAGAGCGCCGGTGCGATGAGCGTCAAGACGCTGCTTATCTCTCCCCTCTCCCGCGGCCTGCTGGCCAAGGCCATCATCCAGAGCGGCGGCGGCATCGGACTCCGGAGTCTCGCCCCGGCGGACAACGTCCCGCAGTCCTTCTATGACGCGCAGGGCAAGGACATCATGGACAATGCCGGGCTGACGGACCTCCAGGCCATGCGGGCCGCCCCGGCGGAAGACATTTTCGCCGCCTCCGGCAAGTACATGCAGGCGGACAAGGGCTTCGTGATGCTCTCGCCGCACAACGACGGCAAGGTCCTCACCGAAGACTTCGACCACGCCCTCTACGACCGTTCGATGGCGCAGGTGCCCGTGATGATCGGCTACAACAAGGACGACATGGGCATCCTGGCCGGTGCGGGCGTGGACCGTTTCTGCGCCGTGCGCGATTCGCTCGGCTGTCCGGTCTGGGAATACGAATTCCTGCGCGAGCTCCCGACCGACGACGCCCATCCGGCTTCCAGGGCCGGCGCCTTCCACTCCGCCGAGCTCTGGTATACCTTCGGCACGCTCGGCAGGAGCTGGCGTCCCTTCATCCCGGCCGACTACGCCCTGTCGGAGCGGATGGTGGACGCCTGGACGGCCTTCTGCCGCAGCGGCGACCCCGGCTGGCCCGCCTACAAGCACGACAAGCCCTACAAGGAAAACTTTGATATCCAATAAGCAAACATGAAACGCATTCTGCTGCTCGCAGCCCTTTTCTGCTGCACCCTGCCGCTGTCCGCCCAGTGGCAGCGCCGGGCCACCCCGGCCGACACCCTCCACTCCACCGTCGTGCTCCCCGACGGCGACGTCATCTTCCAGATCTACGCGCCCAAGGCGCGGACCGTCTCCGTGGCGGGCGACCTGCCCTGGGGGCAGCCCGTCGTCTTCCGCGAAAGCCCGGACGGCGTCTGGAAAGGACGCTGCAAAGGCCTGGGAGACGGCGTGTTCCGCTACCATTTCATCGTGGACGGCATCTCCGTCCAGGACCCCGCGAGCCCGCAGGCCGGAGAGACGTCCGCCCTGCTGACGGTCGGCGAAGGCTATGTCAGGGACGTGCCGCACGGCGCCCTCGCCCAGCGCTGGTACGCTTCCAATACCCTCGGCGGCATGCGCCGGATGCACGTCTGGACCCCCGCCGGCTATGAAAACGGCAAGCAGAAACTTCCGGTCCTGTACCTCATCCACGGCGGCGGCGACAACGACGCCTCCTGGCCGACGGTCGGGGCTGCCGGCTGGATCCTCGACGAACTGCTGGCCGAAGGCAAAATCGTCCCGATGATCGTCGTGATGCCCAACGGAACCGTCACCGGCGTCCCCAATGAGGTCCCGCCCTTCGCCGAAGACATGATGACGGACATCATTCCTTTCATTGAAAGCAACTACCGCGTGATCGCCAAGCCTGAGAGCCGCGCCGTGGCAGGCCTGTCCATGGGCGGAATGGAGACGATGGAGGTCATCTTCAGGAATCCCGACTTCTTCCGCTACGCCTGGGTCCTCTCCTCCAGCTTCCAGCCCGGCCAGGACCCTGCCGCCGAAGCCGCCCGCCTGCACGTGGCCGACAACGTCGCCCGTATCAACAAGACCTACAAGGCTTTCGTCTTCACCCAGGGCGGTCCTTCCGACATCGCCTACCAGAACTGCGTCAACACCCGCAAGGCCCTGGAAGGCCTCGGGCTCCGTTTCGACTATATGGAGAACGCCCAGGCCGGCCACAGCTGGGCCACCTGGCGCGCCGACCTCCGGGCCCTCGCCCCCACCCTCTTCCGCTAGCGGGAGTGCAGCCAAATTCAAAAGAGGCCTGCGGACGGATCCGCAGGCCTCTTTTTGGTATCATCAGGTCTTACCTGAATAGCTTCGGTGCGAAGGTGTTCAGATACAGTCTCCAGTTGGACCAGGTGTGTCCGCCGTCCGAGACGAAGTAGATATGGTCCAGTCCCTGCTCGGTGAGCGTCTTGTCCAGCTGCTGGGAGCCCTGGAACAGGAAGTCCGCATCGCCGCAGGCGAGGAAATACAGCTTCACGCCGGCCTTCTTGAGCGCAGCGATCTGCTCCGAGCTGGCCTGGCCGGCAGCGGAGAGCGGGCAGATATAATCGAACATCTGCGGATAGAGGATGGAGGCGCTGATCGTATGGCCGCCGCCCATCGACAGGCCGGCGATGGCGCGGGCCTCCGGCTTGGCGTTCACGCGGAAATTCTTCTCGACGAAAGGCACGATCTCCTCGCACAGGCTCTTGACATAGATGTTCTGGAAGGCGGGATCGCGCCAGTTCATCTGCTTCTCGGCAATGCCCAGCGTGCGGGCGGCCTGCTGACCGGGATTGCCGTTCGGCATCACCACGATCATCGGCTCGGCGAGCCCCTTCTCGATCAGGTTGTCCAGGATCTGGGCGGCACGGCCCATCGAGGTCCAGGCCTCCTCGTCACCGCCTGCGCCGTGCAGGAGGTACAACACCGGATACTTCTTCTTGGGATTGGCTTCGTAGCCGTACGGGGTATAGACGGTCAGGCGGCGGCTGAAGCCGAGCAGCTTGCTGTCGTACCAGGGATGGCTCACGGTGCCGTGGTGCTTTGCCTCGCCGTAGTTCTCGGTACGCTCGCCGGGGACGAGCAGCATCGGCAGGTAGCGGGTGCCGTCGCGCTGCACATACACGTTCTGCGGATCATTGACGGCCACGCCGTCCACCACGAAATTGTAGGTGTAGATCTCCGGGGACGGGAGGGCGATCTTGACGGACCAGACATTGTTCTCGCCGCGGGTCATGTCGATGGTGCCGCCATAGGGATTCGGCATCCAGGAACCGCTGAGCTTGACGACGGTGGCGTAGTCGGCCTTGAGGCGGAACGTCACGCTGTCTCCCTGGATCTCCGGGGAGATGACGGGTGCCTGGCGGCCGAAAGAGAAATTGTTGAGTTCCTGTGCCATGGCAGTGAGGGAAAGCGCAGCCGCAGCTGCGAGAATCAATAACTTTTTCATCTTTGTTTATTTGAATAATAACGGTACGAATTCACTCAGATAGATCCGCCAGTTCCGCCAGATGTGGCCGCCGTCGGTCTCCATATAGGTGTAGGGATAGCCGGCCGCGTCAAGCTTGGACCGGAAATCATTGTTGGACTGGATCAGGAAATCGCTGCTGCCGATGCCGATCCACAGCAGGGCGGGTTTCTTGGCGAAATAGGCCGCCAGTTTGCCGTCGATGTCCTCATAGATCTCCTTGTGGGCTGCGGTCTGTTCGGAGCCCGTGCCGATGGCGGCGGAGAACATTCCGGAATAATTGAACAGGTCCGGATTGTTCAGCGTGATGTACAGGGTATGGAAGCCGCCCATCGACAGGCCGCAGATGGCACGGGACTGCTTCCGGGCAAGGGTGCGGTAGTGGCTGTCGATGAACTTCACGACTTCCGGGAAAGAGGTCTCGAATGTCCCCTCCATCGTCTGCGGCAGGGACATCGTCGGGCGGTCATATCCCGTGGAGTTTTCCAGCGGGGCCGCCTCCTGGGAGATGTTGCCGTTGGTGAACACGACGATCATCGGCCGGGCCTGCCCGCGGGCGATCAGGTTGTCGAGGATCTGCGTGGCACGCCCCTGCGTGACCCAGGCATCCTCATCGCCGCCGATGCCGTGCAGGACGTACAGGACGGGATATTTCTCCCTGGAAGACTCATACCCGGCGGGCGTATAGACCGTCAGGCGGCGGTCAAAGCCGGCCGTGGCGCTGGGATACCAGACCTTTGACACGGATCCGTGCGGGACGCGGTGGATGGCATAGAGGTCGCTGCGTGCCCCCTCCTGCGGGACCAGCAGCACGCTGGTCAGCGAGGCGATATCCCGGTTCACGAAGACATTGGCCGGATCGATGGTCTGCAGTCCGTCCACGGAAAAAGTATAGGTATACATCTCGGGAGCGACCGCGAAGGGGGTGGTATATTCCCACACGCCGTCCGCGCCCTCCTTGAGCTCGCCCACGCCCGGAGCGTCGTAGGACATCTTCCGGCCGTTCATCTCGAACTCCATATGCTGCACGGGCATGAAATCACCGGACACGGTGACGCGCACGGCCTTGGGGGCGCGGTAGCGGAAGGTCACGGTGCCGTCCGCATTGATGACGGGAGACTCGACCTGCGAGCCGCCGAACAGGGCCTGCTGGGCAAAGGCGGAAGCGCCCATGAGCAGGGCGGCCGCGAAAATAAGCATTTTCTTCATATCTGACAAAAGATCTTGTTTGATGCAAATATATCCATTATCCGACAGGAAGACTATGCAGAATCTGCAATTCGTATAACTGAATGTTCAGAGAAATTCGTAACTTGCAGAAAAATTCAGGTATGAAAACCTTCCGCATCATCTTCCTGGCAGCCGCCCTGCTGTGTGCCGGTGCGCTGCGCGCGCAGAATTTCAACCCGTCCGGCACTACCGCCGCAGACCTCCTGAACAAGCCGGCATCGGAAGAGGCCGTCACGGCCGAAGGCGACATCAACAAAGACGGCATCCAGGACCTGGTCATCGCCGCCCGCGGACAGAACGGCGGGGACAACGTCGCCTTCTATCTTGGAGACGGGCAGGGCGGTTACCGGATCTTCCGGAGCTACGATATCTTCTTCTCCGGAGAGAAGACCGGCATCACCATCAATGACAAGGGTGTCGTCCGGTTCCAGAACGACCTCCCCCAGGGCGATGCCGACATCTTTCTGTTCCGCTACGAAAAGGACGACCTGAAACTGATCGGCGGCAAGGAAGACCGGCACCAGACAGGGCACTACGATATCTCCTACAACTATCTCACGGGCAAGATGATCCGTACCGATGGTGAAGGCAAGGCCCGCAAGAGCACCACCCTGCAGATGCCGGACCAGCCGCAGATCCGTTTCGGCTGGATTCCCCTGTGCTATGATATGCTGAAATACCTCGTCCTGGAAGACGAAAACGGCGACGGCCAGCTGTCCCCGGAGGACATGAAGGTGATGGGCATCTTCCGCTCCATGCAGGCAGGCGACATGCTCTTCTGGCATTTCTGCGACTACCAGAACCCTTACCACGACCCCCGCGGCAAGAACGGCTCCTGGCATGCCGACGACGAGCACTTGAGCCCGGGCAGCTACAATATGTTCTCAAGCCTGAATATCACCCTGCGGGAAGACGGATCCTACCTGCTGGAAGAGAGCACGCAGTATGAGGACCGGAGTTACGAGCAGCAGTTCAACGAAGACCTGTCCAACATGGACGAGGTCATGGAGAAAGCCGACATCAGGGAATCGACCACCAAGACCGTCTGGACCTTCAAGGACGGCCGCTTTACCCTGATTTCTTCCGAAAGCAAAGAATTAGTCAACGGGGAGGAGGTCAAGGAAGAAGCTACAGCTTCCGGAGAATGACCGTCTCCCCCGCCGCGTAGGCAGTCCCTTCGTGGAAGATGTTGTAAAGGCGGAGCTTGGAGAGCTGGATGCCGAACATCTGGGAGATTTCCCAGAGCGTCTCACCGTCCCGTTCCACCAGATATTTGCCCGCCTGGGCGCACTGCGCCTTCTTGCGGTCGAGATAGACCCGGCTGCCGGGTTGGAGCAGGCGGTCCGAATCCACGTCGTTGAAGCGGAGGACCTGCCTGGCGAAAAGTCCGTAGGCGTCCGCAATCGAGGAATAGGTCTCCCCCTCGACAGCCCGCACATACGCTACGCCGTTCTCTTCATAGACCGGCCGGGACAGCGAAAAGGTAGCGGACTCGCTGTAATGCGGCGCCGGGGCGCTGCTCACGAGCCCGGATTCTCCGGCGGCCGCCAGCAGGGCTGTGGAGCCGTGTGACGCGGCGGCGCCTTCCACCGCGGCCAGCATCCCGAGCTGCTCCTCCCGGGGCGAGGGCACTTCCACCGGAGCTTCCTGGTCGAAACGATACAGCTGGAAATCCTCGATCAGGGTAATCAGTTTGGTCGCATAAGCCGGATCCGTGGCATATCCGGCCCGGCGCAGGCCCTTCGCCCAGCCCTTGTAGTCGGTCGGGTCCAGATCGAACAGGCTCTGGTAGCGCTCCCGTTCCCGCAGGAAATCCGAATGGGCCCGGAAGGACTCCTCCGCACTTTCATACGCGCGGAAGCATTCCTGCACCTGTTCGTCATCCTTATAGTACTTCTCCCCCTCCCAGTCATTGTGGCATTTCAGGCCGAAGTGATTGTTGGCGATCTGCGCCAGCGGCGAGAGCCCGGCCCCCGACTCCACGAGACCCTGGGCAAGCGTGATGCTCGCGGGCACGCCGGTCCGCTGCATCTCGCTGACGGCGAGGGCGGAATACTTCTCGATATAGGCAAGACGCGGATTCTTGGAGGCGCCCAGCGCCAGCACGGCCGCAGCAAGGAGGAATAAAAAACGTTTCATCGCTGCAAGTTACTAAATTTTGAAGACATCTCCATCCTGCGCGGCCACGGTCTCCGGGAAAATCTCCCGGCATTCGGCCTGCAGGGCGTCGAAATCCGTGATCCGGGAGGAATAGTGGCCGACCACGAGCCGGGCGGCGCCGGCATCCTTGGCGCATTGCGCCGCCTGCGCGGCGGTGGAATGCCCGCGGTCGGCGGCCTTGTCGGCCATCTCATTGGGATAGGTGGCTTCGTGGTACAGCAGGTCCACCCCCATCACCCACTCCGCCAGTTCCGGCAACGGGGAGGTGTCGGAGCAATACGCGTAGCTCTTCGGATGGTAGGCAGGATTCTCCTGCCAGTGCCGCTCCGTCACGATCTCGTCGAAACGGTACCCGTAGCACTCGATCTTGTGGTTGAGCGGGAAAGCCGTGACCGTCACCCACTTGGACCGGTGCACCAACTGCGGCCCACGGCAGTCCACGGGGGTGAACACGATGTCGTAGCTCTCGTGCTCTCCGAAGAAGCTCCGGTAGAAGTTGAGCACGGACCCGAGTGCCCGCGGCCCGTAGATATACAGCGGGGCCGTGCGGCCGTACATCGTCATCGTGTTCAGCAGGCCGAACAGGCCGAACAGATGGTCTCCGTGGATGTGGGAGATGAAGACGGCCTCCACCTTCATAAAAGCGAGGTGGGCGCGCCGCATCTGCTGCTGCGTGCCCTCCCCGCAATCCAAAAGGAACAAGCGCCCGTGTACTTCGAGCATCTGGGCGCTTGGGTTCCTATCAGAAATGGGCATGGCCGAAGCCGTGCCCATTATCGTGAGATTGAAGATCATCGGGAATTACTCGCCTTTCTCGAGTCTTTCCTTGAGGGCGGCCAGGGCGTCGATGTCGCCGAGGGTCGTCTTCTCGATGTTGGAGTTGACCTTCTTGACAGCCTTCTTGGTGCTCTCGGCCTCGCTGGCGGCGGCACGCTCCTTGACCTCCTGGTAGGTGCGCAGGTGGCTGAGGAGGATGCGGCGGGTGGAGCGACGGAGCTCGACCACCTTGAACGGCAGGGTCTCGCCGGCGACGGCCTGCTTGCCGTCTTCCTTGACGAGCTCGCGGGAGAACGCGAAGCCTTCGGCCTCACCGTCGAGGGTGATGTTGGCGCCCTTGTCGGTCAGGGAAGCAACCGTACCTTCCACCGTGGAGCCGACCGGGTACTTGGCCTCGATCTCGTCCCAAGGATTCGGGATGAGCTGCTTGTGGCCGAGGCTGAGCTTGTGGTTCTGCTCGTCGAAGTCGAGGATCTGGACGTCGATCACATCGCCGGGAGCGACCACCTCGGAGGGGTGCTTGATCTTGTTCCAGCTCAGGTCGCTGATGTGCACGAGGCCCTCGACACCGTCCTCCAGCTCGGCGAACACGCCGAAGTTGGTGATGTTGCGGACCGTAGCTTTCTGCTTGCTGCCGACGGGATACTTCTCGCGGATGCTCTCCCAGGGGTTCGGGGTGAGCTGCTTCAGGCCGAGGGAGATCTTGCGGGCCTCGCGGTCGATGGAAAGCACCTGGGCCTCCACCTCGTCGCCGACCTTGAGGAACTCCTGGGCGGAGTGCAGTCTCGGGGACCAGGACATCTCGGACACGTGGACCAGGCCCTCGACACCCGGCTCGATCTCGACGAAAGCGCCGTAGTCAGCGATCAGGATGACCTTGCCCTTGACCTTGTCGCCTTCCTTGATGTTGGCGTCCAGGTTGTCCCACGGGTGCGGGGTGAGCTGCTTCAGACCGAGCGCGATGCGCTTCTGGGCCTCATTGAAGTCGAGCACGACGACCTTGATCTTCTCGTCCAAGGAGACGACCTCCTCGGGATGGTTGACACGGCCCCAGGACAGGTCGGTGATGTGGATCAGACCGTCCACGCCGCCGAGGTCCACGAACACACCGTAGTTGGTGATGTTCTTGACCACGCCCTCGAGGACCTGGCCCTTCTCCAGCTTGCTGATGAGCTCGGCGCGCTTGGCTTCCTGCTCGGCCTCGAGCAGCGCCTTGTGGCTGACGACGACATTGCGGAACTCCTGGTTGATCTTGACGATCTTGCAGTCGATGTTCTGGTTGACGAACTGATCGTAGTCGCGGATCGGCTTGATATCGATCTGGCTGCCCGGCAGGAAGGCCTCGATGCCGAACACGTCGACGATCATACCGCCCTTCGTGCGGGTCTTGACAAAGCCCTTGACGATCTCGTCGTTCTCAAAGGCCTCATTGACTCTATCCCAAGATTTGAGGGTGCGGGCCTTGCGGTGGGAAAGCACCAGCTGACCCTTCTTGTCCTCGGCGGACTCGACATAGACCTCCACCTTGTCGCCGACCTTGATGTCGGGATCATAGCGGAACTCGGACACGGGGATGACGCCCTCGCTCTTGCCGCCGATGGTGACGACGATCTCGCGCTTGGTCACGGCCGTGACCTCGCCCTCGACCACCTCGTTCTCCACGACCTTGGACAGGGTGGCGCCATAGGCCTCGTCGATGGCCTTCTTGTCGGCTGCGCCATAAACGTCGCCGCCCTCGAAGGCATCCCAGTCGAAGTCTTCCGGCTTGACGGAGGCATTCATCCGCACGCCGGGAACCTTGGTTTCTTTTTTCTCTGCCTCAGCGGCCGGAGCCTCGACGACAGGAACTTCATTCTTAATTTCTTCCATGTTGTAAATTAAAAACAAACTAGTAGTTAAACATTATTTTCTGTGCCGCCGGCCGGGGAGGCCGGAATTCGGGCGCGCAAAGTTAGCAAATATTTCTGATTTTCACTACCTTTGCGTCCGCGATTTGCAAAAAATGTATTCTACCGAGAAATATCCTTCCCAGATCCTCCAGGAGGCGGTCGAAGCCATCGGCTCGCTGCCGGGCGTCGGTTCGCGCAGCGCCCTGCGCCTGGCCCTGCACCTGCTGGGCCAGCCCGCCGAGAACATCCACCACTTCACCGCCGCGATCAACCGGCTGGCGGACGACGTCCATTATTGCAGAACCTGCCAGATGATCGCCGACTCCGACACCTGCTCGATTTGCGCCGACCGCACGCGGGACACGCGCACCATCTGTGTGGTCGAGAGCGTACGCGACGTGATGAGCATCGAAGCCACGGGCCAGTACCGGGGCGTCTATCACATCCTGGGCGGCATCATCTCCCCCATCGACGGCATCGGCCCGTCCGACCTCCACATCAAGGAGCTGGTCGAACGCATCCGCGGCATGCAGGCGGAAGACATCGAAATCATTCTCGCGCTGAGCGGCGACGTCGAAGGGGAAACGACCTCATTATATATATACCGCCAGATCGAAGGGCTCGGGGTGAAGGTCTCCACCCTCGCCCGCGGCCTGGGCTTCGGCGACGACCTCGAATACGCCGACGCCCTCACCCTCGGCCGCTCGATCGTGGCCCGGCAGCCCTTCCGGCCTTGATCGGGCATCTCTATTCCTTTTTCAACTCCGTAGCCGGATTCGTCCGGGCTGCCCGCAGCGTCTGCCAGAGCACGGAAACAAAGGAAACGGCCAGGATCAGCAGCACTGCCACGGCGAGAATCCACCACCAGCCGCTGATCCGCTCGGGATAATATTCCAAGAAGCGCCGGACCAGCATGACGCCGGCCGGTACGCCCAGGGCCAGAGCGGACTGGACGACGATGCTGACCTGGTTGAACCCCATTTTCCGCCTGCGGCGGATCCGGCCGGAGACAACATCCAGCGGGAGCCATGATGCCAGGGAAAAGGCCGGGAGAAGCCCGACCAGACCACCGATCCCCAGGACGGAGACGAGACCCAGCAACAAGAAGAACCCATCGAAATGTGCCCGCAACGGGACCGTCAGCCCGACAGGCCGGATACTGTTCAGCACCGGACCCACCGCCCAGGCCAGCAGCGCGGCCAGCACGAAACACACGAGCACGAACAGGGCGGACTCGCGCACGACACGCCGGACCACACCGCCCCGCGACTCTCCGACCAGCCGGCGCGTCGCCATCTCCTTCGCCCGGCCCCCGCAGGCGGCCAGACTGAGATTGATATAATTCAGCACAGCAAAAGCGAGCAGGAGCAGCCCCAGGATCACAAGGACCACCAGATAAAGGCGGTTGCCGTGGCGGATCCCCAGCGAGCGCATCTCCGAAGCGAAAAACAGGTCCTCATACGGGGTCAGCATCGGTCCCTCCCTTTCATCCTTGTTCAAGAACCATCCGCACAACTTCAAATACTTGGCAGAGACTTCCTGAATATCCGCCTGGGGTGTGGTCCGGGCCAGCAGATGGACCATCATGCCCGTCCCGGTATGACGCAAATCCGAATCGCGATAGGCCCGCACGGCCGGAATGGGTGCCTGGAAACTGACCAGAAAATCAAAATCATCCAGAATCGTAAAGGACGGATCCTCAACCACGCCGACGATGGAGGAAAGGACGGTCTCCGCACCCCGTTCGTCACGCCCGGAGACGCTGCGCATTTCCAGCATCTTGTCCAGAGGCTCCTGCCCAGGAAAGAACTTGCGTGCGGCGGATTCCGTGACCAGGACACCCGGACCAGCCTTGAAAAGATCCAAACTGCCGGAACGCAGATCCTGCGGGACCATTTCCAGCAACCCTGCATCCGCCAGCATGATCCGGGCTCGGTGAGGCTCCCCGTCAATCAGGATATTCATTTCAGCACGCACGAAAGCCGCCGTCTGCAGCAGTTCCGGAAGCGCGGCGAGTTCTTCCTGCTGCCGGTATTCCAACACGGGATCCGAGGGCGGACCGAGCAGGTACAGGTTTTCCTGTCCGTCAGGAGCACGGGAAATACGCAGCTGATCCCGGATGGACGTGCCGATAATGACCACGAAGGCCAGGCTCACGATGAGCCCGGTCGCTTCGATGGCAGTGTACAGTTTGTTGCGGGAAAGGAACTTCAGGTAGGATTTCATTTACAGTTCATTTTTCACGTCGGAGACGATCTGCCCGTCGAAGAGGTCGATCGTGCGCTGGGCGCAGGCGGCATCTTTCTGGGAGTGGGTCACCATCACGATGGTGGTGCCTTCGGCGTTGAGTTCTTTCAGCAGGTCCATCACTTCCTTGCCGTTCTTGGAGTCGAGGTTGCCGGTGGGCTCATCTGCGAGGATCAGCTTGGGACCGGCCACGACGGCACGGGCGATGGCGACGCGCTGCTGCTGGCCGCCGGAGAGCTGCTGCGGGAAATGCTGGGCACGGTGACTGATGGCCATCCGCTTCATGATGTCCGTGACCTTGGCCTTGCGCTCGGCGGCGCTGATGTTCAGGTAGCGCAGCGGCAGCTCAATGTTCTCATACACATTCAGTTCGTCGATGAGGTTGAAGCTCTGGAACACGAAACCGATGTTGCCCTTGCGGAACTTGGTGCGCTCTTTCTCCTTCAATCCACCGACTTCGGTGCCGAGGAGCTCGTAGCTTCCGCTGGTGGGATTGTCCAGCAGGCCGAGGATGTTGAGCAGCGTGGACTTGCCGCAGCCCGAAGGGCCCATGATGGCGACGAACTCGCCGTCCTTGATTTCAAACGATACGCCGTTGAGGGCCGTGGTCTCGATTTCTTCCGTCCGGAAGATCTTGGAAAGGTTGGAAACTTTGATCATAATTATCAATTTATTTGTTACTATTCTTTTTTAGATGCCCGATCCGGTCGGGCATGACGGCTATTCGTCATCGCCGGCTTGACCGGGAATCTCAAAACACCAGCACATCACTGTCGCCATAGGTGTCATAGCCGGAGGTGATGACCTTCTCGCCGGGCTCCAGGCCTTCGAGAACCTCGTAGTACTGGGGATTTTGCCTGCCGATACGGATCTCTCTTTTGACGGCTTTGGTGCCCTCTTTGTTAACAACATAGATCCATTTTCCGCCGGTTTTCTGGTAGAAGGTGCCGCGGGGGATGATGACGGCCTCTTCCGGCTGGCCCAGCTGAAGGTTCAGGTAGTAGGTCTGGCCGGCGCGGATGTTCTCCGGCTGCTCGCCGTCGAACTTGAAATCGGCCTTGAATTTGCCGTCACGCACCTCCGGATACACTTTGCGGATGCTGGTGGAATAGGTCTCGCCCTGCCGTTCGAACGTGGCCTCCAGGCCCGCCACCACGCGGTCGATGTAGTGCTCGTCAATCTGAGCCTCAACCTTGTAGGTGCCCACGGAATTGATCTGGCCGATCTTGGTGCCGCTGGCGATGCTCTGGCCCAGGACGACGTCCAGCAGGCCCAGTTCGCCGTCGATCGGCGCCTTGACGACGAGGTTGCTCTTGCGCCTGCGGATCATCTGCATATTGAGTTGCATGTTCTCCAGGGATTCCTCCATGCGGTCGATCTGCGTGCCGCGGTAGAGACTGTCCTGCTTGGAGCGCTCGGCCATCAAGTCGTATTTCTGCTTGGCCAGCCTGTAGTCCTCTTCGGCCTTCAGGTATTCTTCCCGGGCGATGAGTTTGTCCTCGTAGAGCGCCTTCTGCTGCTCATAGGCACGCCGCAGGCGGTCCACCTGCATGCCGTACTCCAGCACGTTCTGACGTACGTCCAGCTTCTGCTGCTCCATCTGGATCTGCGTGTTGCGGAGGATGTTCTCCTTCTCCGCCAGCTCGGCTTCGGAATTCAGGATCTGCAGGTCCAGGTTGTCGTTATTGAGAATCAAGATGGCGTCGCCAGCCTTCACCGGCGAGCCCTCCTCGATGAGGATCGTCTGGACGATGCCGCCCTCCTGGGGACTCAGCTGGATAGTCGTCATCGGCTGCACGCGCCCGCTGATGCGGATGTAGTCGTTGAACTCGCCCCGCTGGGCGGCACTCACCATGATGCTGTCCTTATCCACCCGCAGCGTCTTGTTGTTCGGCCGCGCAATCAGATACACGATGAACGTGAGCAGCAGCGCCCCCAGCCACCAGGGCAGGGCCTTCCTGGTAAACGCCACGCGCCATCCGGTCTTCTTTTCGATAATCTTGTCCATATTACTGATCAATATATTCAATTCCACTGTAGTATTTCACCACCGCCTGCTTGATGAGGTATTTGAGGAGGCTTTCCATCTCGTCCGCCCGGGCCTTGAGGTAATTGTTGCTGGCCGTCTGGTACTCCAGCGGGGAGATCAGCCCCTGCTCCAGCTTCTTGAGATTGAGGGCGTAGGCCTCGGACTGGACCTCGGCCTTGCGCCGGGCCTGCTGCCAGGCCGAAGCGCTGCCGTCCCGGTCGCGGACCGCCCGGCGCACCTCGCTCTCCACATCACGCTGCGCCTGGTCGTATTCCGCCTCGGCTTTCTTCAGGGCATTGCGCTTACGGCCGATGGCGGACTGGCGCGAGAGCCGGTTGAAAATCGGCACATTCAACGTCAGGGCGACATATTCGCCGCCGTTGGTCCGGAGCATCTCCCAGTAAGGCGTCGTCTGGTTGCCCTGATAGCTGTAGTAGCTGGTGCTCCATCCGCCGTTCAGGCTGAGCGAAGGGAGGAGTTGCCAGCGGGCCGTGTTCAGTTCGCGCCGCGCATTCTCCACGCCCCAGGCGGCCAGCAGGACGGCCGGGTCGTGCTGCAGGGCGAAGCCTGCCACGGCATCCGCATCAAGGGACTCCTCCGACCACATCGGCACCGCGGTATCAATGGTCAGTTCCTCCCCTGTCGGCCAGAACATCAGGTCGGCCAGGGTCATCTTCTCGCTTTCATATTGGTTGGCTGCATTGATCAGATTGTACTGCCTGTCCGCCAGGTCGGCCTCCATCTGAATCACGTCCGCGTGGCCTTTCTGCCCCAGTTCCTCCTGGCGGCGCGCCTTGACCAGGGTCTGCTCCGCCGTCGCCACCTGCTCCTCGCACGCCTCGCACAGCCGCTTGTAATACAGCACGTTGCAGTACGCTTCCATGACCGCGAGGCAGATGTCCGCCTCCACCTGTTTCTCCCGGGTCCGGCCCATCTTGAGCGAGGTCCGGGAAATCCGGAGGTTGTTGACGGCGGAGAAGCCGTTGAACAGCGTAATGCCGGCGGACAGGGCGTATCCGTTGTTGAAGGAGACGGTGTTGATGTAAGTGTTCGTCTCAGGATCGATATTGCGGCCGAAATTGTAACTGGCAGACGAAGACGCATTCAACGTCGGGAGGAAGGCCGACAGGATGGCGTCCCGCCGTGCGAGTTGCGCATCCCCTGTCGCCGCCTGCTGGATCCGCACCTTGGTAGAATGGGAGACGGCATACTGCATACAGTCCCGCAGGGTCATGGCCTGCTGTCCCCGGGCCTCCGTCCCGATGACGGAGGCCGCAGCAATAACAGCTATGCTTATGAAAAAGTTATGTCTCATGCCTTCCCTCCCCAGCATGCGCCGTGCCACAAAACATATAACACTGAAAGACAGACATATACAAAAATAGCTCAAAAACAGAAAGTGTAAAGAACTTTACACTTTCTTTACACTTTACAGTCTTTTACACCCCCTCCCATCCCCCGAACACCTCCGACCAACCCCTATCAAAACCAAACAATTAGCCCTTTCTCGTTTATCGTTACCTATTGTTTCTTATGCTTCTTTTCGTTATATTTGTACCACATTTGCACCTTTAGGGTGTAGTGTAAAGACTTGACGGGCAAAAAACTGCGGACCACCCTAAATATTCCGCTGCCTTTACATCAGTTTACAAAAACACGCCCCAAACACTCTTTACACACCCTAAAAATATTGTAAAGATGGAAACGATAGAGAGAATACTTGGGCACGAGATTCCCATCCTGCCGGAACCCTTGCTCCCGGAGTCCGAACTGCGGCCGCTCACCGAGGCCGACTATCAGCGGCTCTTCGAGGAGTTCTGCGCTGCTCCCATCAGTACCCTCCCTCCAGAGTTCTGGACCGAGACCACCACAGACAAACCGGTAAGCATAACTCCCGCCGAAGAAACCCAGGCGGCCACACCGCAGCGCCCCCGCCGCCATCATCTCACCGACCAGGAGAAATCCATCACCGCCCTCAAAGGCGAGCGCTACGTCAGCATCTCCGCTGCAGCCAGGATCCTCCACGTCACCCGACCCACCATCTACGCGATGATTGACCGCGGCGACCTCCAGCTTATCAAACTCGGCCCCCGCACCAACCGCATCGACCTTCAGGGCATCACCGACCAGCGCAACTCCTTCCCGCCGGCCAAAACCCCGAAGAAGAAACTTGAAGATGAGCGCAAGAAATACATCTCCGCCCACGAAGCCGCTCTCAAATTCCGCAAGGACGAAAAGACCATCAAGGCCCGCGCCGCCGAAGCCGGAGTCGCCCTGGCCTGGTTCGACGGCACCGCCCACTACGGCCGCAAAGGCCTGGAGAAACTCTTCCCGGGAGAGAAGGAGAAACACGACTATCTCACGGTAGCGCAGCTCGCCGAAGAGTGCGGCATCTCCAAGCAGACCGTCTATGACTTCATCCACGACCACAAGCTGCCCCGCAAGCGCGAAGGCCGCACCGTCCTCATTGACCGCAAGGTCTGGGAGAAAGCCCGCAAAGGCGCCGTAACCCTGGCCGACGGAAAAGAAGTCAACTACAAGGAACTCCAGCGCCAGTGCGCCGAAGCCCGCAACCTGGGCTACGTCACCATCAGCGACGCCGGGCGCGACTTCGGTATCCACCGCGGCCACCTCTACTACTACGCCAAGAAACACAAGCTCAAGACCCTCAAAATCGGCGGCCAGGTATTTTACGAAAAAAAGCAACTCTATAAAATCTTGAAGGAAGAATATGTCAGCGACCAAAGTAACACTCCGGAAACGGGAACTCCCAAGCGGTAAGATCACCCTCTACCTGGACTTCTACCCGCCCGTGCGCAACCCCCGCACCGGCGAGCTCAGCCGCAGGGAATACCTGGGCATCTACCTGTTCAAGAAACCCAAAGACGCCACAGAGCGCAAAAGCAACAACGAGAAACTCCAGATTGCCGAGGCCATCCGATCCGAGCGCGAGATTGCCATTCTCAAGGAGCAGTTCGGCTTCGCCGACCGCAACCGTGGCAAAGTGGACTTCATCCAGTACTTCCAGGACATAGCCAACGAACCGGGAAATTATGCCAGCGGCGCCTTCAAGCACTTCTTCCGCTTCACCGGCGGCAAATGCACCATCGCCGACGTCACTCTCGAACTCTGCCAGGAATTCCGCGAATACCTCCTCTCCGGAGAAGCCAGCCTCGACGACAAACGCTTCGTCTCCCACAACGGCGCCTCCCACCTCTGGATGTACTTCAAGATGGTCGTCCGCCGCGCCCAGCGCGACAAACTCATCACCGACGACATCGTCTCCCGGCTGGACTCCATCTCCGTAGCCCCCGTCCACAAGGAATACCTCACCATCGAGGAAGTCCGCCGACTGGCCGCCACCCCCTGCGAAGACGAGCAGGTCAAGCGCGCCAGCCTCCTTGCCTGCCTCTGCGGCCTCCGCATCTCCGACATCGAGAGCCTCACCTGGGACAACGTCATCATCGCCCCCGACCAGGGCTACGCCCTCAAAGTCATCACCCAGAAGACCGGCGCCTACGCCGTCATCCCCATCAACGAAGAAGCCTACAGCCTCCTGGGCGAACGCAAGGAAGGTCCCATCTTCGACCAGCTCCACCGCGGCACCCTCAACCGCCGCATCGCCCGTTGGGTAAAAGCCGCCGGCATCGACAAGCACATCACCTTCCACAACTTCCGCCACACCTACGCCACCATCCTGGCCAGCAACGGGACATCCATCTACACCGTCTCCAAACTCCTCACGCACTCCAACGTCACCACCACGCAGATCTACGCCGACATCGTGGACGAGGAAAGGCGCAAGGCCGCGGAATCCATCAAGATAGGAATCAAAACAGAAAAATAGACGCCTATGAGAATCATACGACACTTCACGACCGTCGCAGACGTCATCGCCCAGGGCCCGGAATACGTGGCCCTCTATCGTCTGCTCCTTGAGATATATAGCCGGGGCCTCAACCCCGAAATGCGCTTCCTCGAATCCGACTTTCCATCCGTAACCCTCTGCAACTGCGCCAAGACCATCCTTGACGAGCTCCACACGGCCGATGACCTTGCCCCCTTCCTGGACAGCTACCACCGTCGTCTCAAGCCCACCCGCAAGTTCCGGAACCCCCGGACGGAAACCATCACCCGGCAGACCTACGACTGCCACCCCCATACCGGCGCCCAGCGCTGCGCCGTCATCGCCGCCGTCCTATACCTTGCAGAAGCCTCCGGCGCATTGAATGAAGATCAGCTCCGTCAATACAAAGACTGGATCCTGCTCCACGCCGATGACTATCTCTTTGCAGACACCTTCATCGCCTCCATCCCGCCGCTCCGGCAGCTGAAGGAACCGATGCCGCCCACACCCCGGATGATGCTCACCAACTACGCCATCGCGCACTCCGTACTCGAGTCCGTGGACCGCGCCCTGGAGAGCAAGCCTGCCGCAGAACGGCCCCGCTTCCTGGACGCACTCATCCAGACCTTCCTCGGCGAACGGGAAAGCCTCAGAGACATCCTCGGCGGCATCCTGACCGCCCGGTACGACGTCCTGGTTGCCGAAACCAAGGCCGAACAAGCCGGGGACGATGCCGGAAACACCCACGCCATACCGTCCGGCCAGCCCGGCGCGACCAGGCAGGCCACCGGCCGGCAGATCGGCATCCTCTTCTACTACCTCTTCAATGAACTCGGCATCGACTTCACCAACTCCGACAAGTCAGCCTGGGCCCGCCTCCTGAGCTTCATCACCGGATACAGCGAGGAGACCCTCCGCAAGAAACTCGACTTCGATTTCGAGAACAAACAGGTACAGAAAGACCTCGGCACCGTCAAAGCGGAAATTCAGGAACTCTTCCCGGCCATCGCCCGAAAGATAGACAACGATAAGAAAATATAACATTTGGGCTGCCTCCGGGCATCCCAAACCCAGCCCGGGCGGCATAGCCCCACTCTACATTTGCCAGCGAAACAACCGTCGCTGGCTTTTTTATCCCCACAGGCGCCACGGGACAAAAAGGGCAGCGACACAAACAGTCAAGTTATGCCCAAAAAGAAACCAACCGATCTCGTCCTGGACGAGTCCGTCATCCGTGAAGCCGAAATGGCACGCACCCTTGATGAACAGTTTGAAGAGGGCTATGCTGCCCTCCAACCCATTCCCGAAGAACAGCTGCCTCTCACGGCAGCCCGGATGCTCTATTACCTCGGAGCCCTCTGGGGCTTCCTCAAGCGGCTCAAGCCTGAGGACCTCGCCCCGGACTACGAAATGACCGTTGAGGAACTGTCTGCCTTCCTTCCCGAAAAGCCCGCCGTCCAGACCATCTACGGCTGGGTATCCGAAGAAAAGATTCCCTACATCAAGCGCGGAAAGCGCCTCTTCTTCGTCAAGCGCGCCATCATCCGCTGGAACACCGACGGCCGTCCCGTCAACCCCGACAACATCACCGAAATCGCCCAGGCCTACGTTGCCAACAACCGGCCCGGCGCGAGGAAACGCCGCTGACACATGGACCGCCGACTCACCAAAGAGAACGTCATCGCCAAGACGCTCTACGGATCCGATGTATATTCCCACATCCTCCGGCAGTTCTACCCGTCCGACTTCCTGATGCGGGTATCCGGTGACGACTGCGGCTGGAACCGCAACCCCTGGGACAACTCCGCCCCAAGCCTTCACATCTGGATGGAGAAAGTCGATCCTGGCGCCCGGCTGAGCAACCGCATCGCCAGGCACCACGATGCCTCCGGGCACATCCCCGACGGCACCTTCCTGGACTTCGCCGAACTCTTCTACAAGAAATCCGGCGAGGAACTCCTGCAAATCCTTAACGACGAACTCCATCTCCACCTTGGAGAAGAGCAGCCCGGCGGCGTCCTCTTCCAGACCCCGCTCATCGCGCAGCCGCACTTCTCCTTCTTCAAGGCCCCGGTCCGAAACGTCACGCCCTACAAGCAGATATCCCTCCTCGATACCTGGCGTTACATCACCGGCCGATACGCCCGCCGCCGCACCGAGGAGCTCCGTCTCATCCGCGACCCCAAACGAGCCAGGATGTTCAAAGCCGAGAAATTCGACTACTGCACCTTCTCCGGCACCTTCTCCGTCCGCAGGGAAGACAAACTCCTCAACCACTCCGGACTCCTGTGCCTGGATTTCGACCACCTCCCGGACGTTGAGGAACTCTTCCGAAAACTCCTGCAGGACGAATACTTCGAGACGATGCTGCTCTTCCGGAGCCCCTCCGGCGACGGCCTCAAATGGATCATCCCCACGGACCTCACCGAGTGTAGCCACACCGCCTTCTTCCGCTCCGTCTCCGCCTACATCGCCCAGACCTATGGCGTCCCCGTGGACCAGTCAGGCAAAGACGTCTGCCGAGCCTGCTTCCTCCCGCACGACCCGCAGGCCTACCTCAACCCCGATTACAGCCGCGCCCTATGAGCAAAAAGAAATTCAACCCCGAAGACTGGAAGGATCCGGGACCGGCAGCACCGGCGCCCCCGAAGGCAGAGCAAGCCAAGCAGCCTGCCCGGCCGGCCGCTGCCAATCCGTCCTACTCCGCCACACTTGACGACCAGATTGAACGCCTCACCGCCCGCATCGAGTCGACCGCCACGGACATCACCGCCGGCTACGACCATTGGCGGGACCTCGGCTTCGCCCTCACCGACGCCCTGGGAGAAAACGGCCGCAGCTACTACCACCGCCTCAGCCGCTTCTATCCCGGCTACTCGGAGCAGGAATGTGATGCCCAGTACGACAAATGTATGCGCGCCCGGGGCCACGGCATCACCATCCGCACCCTCTTCCACCTGGCCAAAGAGAACGGCGTGTCCGTCAGCTTCCCGACCGAAAAACCGCAGCAAAACTTTCCATCACCTGATGGAAATGATGGAACTGATGGAATGATGGAAATCGCCGCCCCGGAATCAATGCCCACCTTCTCCCGGGAACTCTACGGCCACCTTCCGGGACTCCTTGACGAAGTGGCCCGCAACGCCCGCTCCGACGAAGACGCCGACGTCCTCATCCTCGGAGCCCTCGTCACCTGGTCCGCCTGCCTGGGCAAAGTCTATGGTGTCTATGACAACAAGAAAGTCTATCCCAACCTCTTCCTCTACGTCACGGCACCGGCCTCCGCCGGCAAAGGCAGGCTCTCCCTCTGCAGACGTCTTGCACAGCCCATCCATGACCAGCTCCGCCAGCTCTACAGGGACGATATGGACGAATACCGCGTCCAGAAAGCCCGCTTCGACCAGGCAAAGAAAAAGAACCCGGACCTGGAACCGCCCGAAGAGCCGCCCCTGCGGATGCTCATCATTCCGGCCAACTCCAGCTCCACATCCGTCTATCAGATCCTCTCCGACAACGGAGGCGGCGGCCTGATGTTCGAAACCGAAGGAGACACCCTGGCCAACGTCTTCGCCTCCGACTACGGCAACTACTCCGACGGTTTCCGGAAAGCCTTCCACCACGAGCCCATCTCCTACACCCGGCGCAAAGACAGGGAATTTGTGGAACTCCTGCGGCCGCGCCTCTCCGCCGTCCTCTCCGGAACACCGCGACAGATCTCCGCCCTCATCCCGGATGCAGAGAACGGCCTGTTCAGCCGCTTCATCTTCTACTACCTCAACTTCCGCCTGGAATGGATTGACGTCTTCGCCCGCACCAGCAACACCACCCTGGAAGAAATCTTCGACGACATCGGCTACGGCTTCCTCGAACTCTACCAGCGCCTGGAGATGCAGCCGGAACTGGAGTTTTCCCTGACACCCGGACAGCAGAGCGCCTTCCACGACTACTACCGCAGCACCCAGGAACAGTACTACTACCTCTTCGGTGAAGACATCATCGGCAGCGTCCGGCGACTCGGCCTCATCACCTTCCGTCTCGCTATGGTCCTGAGCGCCCTCCGCCTCCACGACACCGGCGAAGTCGTCACCACCCTCATCTGTGACGACGAAGACTTCCAAAGTGCAATGGCCATCGCCCGGGCGCTCATCAGGCACACCGTCCGCGTCTATCGCGAACTCTCCAGCGCCGACCTTGGCAAGCCCGCCGCAGAACGCTCCGACCGCCAGCAGCAGTTCCTCTCATCCCTCCCGGCCACCTTCTCCACCCAGGCCTTCCTCCAGCTCGCCGGCCGGCTCGGCATCACCCAGCCCACCGCCGAGCGCTACATCAGCGCCTGGTGCAAAAACGGCCTCCTCCACCGCATCAAACAAGGCTACTACGAAAAGACACAGCAATGAAAATCCTCATCGACAACGGACACGGCTCCAACACCCCCGGCAAATGCTCCCCGGACAGCCGTTACCACGAATGGAGCTACACCCGGCAAATCGCCGCCGCCATCGTCCGGCAATTGAAATACGCCGGCTACGATGCCGATCTCCTCGTACCCGAAGACTACGACGTCTCCCTCCGCGCCCGCGTCGAGCGAGCCAACACCTGGTGCCGCCAGCTGGGCAGGCGAAACGTCTGCCTGGTCTCCATCCACACCAATGCTGCCGGGAACGGCAAACAGTGGATGAATGCCCGAGGCTGGACCTGCTACACCTCCCGTGGCCAGACAGCGGGCGACCATCTCGCCACCTGCCTCTACGAGGCCGCCTCCCTCCACCTTCCCGGTCATAAGATTAGGAAAGACTACTCCGATGGAGACCCCGACTGGGAATCCGACTTCTACATCCTGAAGAACACCCTTTGCGCAAGCGCCCTCTCAGAGAACCTTTTCCACGACAACCCTCAGGACCTCGCCTTCCTCGAATCCGTCCCCGGCCGCCAGGCCATCATCGACCTCCACGTCAGGGGGATAATCGATTATGTAAATGGTTGAACAATAGGCCCTGCAAAACTACGAAAGGCTTGCGGATGACGCCACAAGCCTTTTACGTAATTGACTAGTAAAAGATCTATTTTCTCGGTCCGATGAATCGGTCACCGTTGAAGTGAATCATATGGTCAGGCGTATCCGAAAGCCACACCTCAGTTTCCCAGGCGATATCGTCCACATGCTTTTTGAACTCTTTTGCATTGGGGAAAGCCGTCACATACACAATTCCGTAGGGGCAATCCTTGGTGAACTCTTCCAGCTCAACCACACGTTTCGCCGATACCGGTCCGTGAGAGGTTACGACCTCAACCAAGAACAGCCACTCTCTTTTGTCATCGCTGATGACGATATCCGGAAGCTTTGAATGCTCTGTGATGGGAAGATTAAGCGCTTCCAGTCCGGCGGGATTCACATACAGGTCTTTATCCTCGGTATCGCCGATATAGAGCAGCTTCCCGCCGGGAGCAAACCTGGGAGCGAATTCCTCAACGACTGCCGCCTGGACCTCATTGTGAGCACCGGGAGATAGATAGTACTCATTCCCCTCGATAACAAGAGGAATGCGGTGCATGTCACGTTCAGCAGCATATCTGTCGCGTAATATTTCATACTCTACGGCAAACTGTTGCGTACGGCTATCCCAACTCTTTGTGCCATACGACTGAGCAACTTCAAGTGCTTCTTGTGTAATGGCGTAATGCGCTTTCGGGCTATTCACCGGTAGCGTAGGATCATCGGGATTGTAGTTGGCAACTCCTGCTTGAATAAACTGGTGGAGCACCTGACGGCGGAACGTCTCTCGGGTATTGGGTGCGTATGGGGCGTCAGCTTTGTAGTTCTCATTTACAAAAGCCATTATCTCTTTCGTAATACGCTGGCTGGTACGTGTGGCATCTGCCCAAGGCGTATCCTCCTTAATGCTGCAAAGGGCCAGCAAAGTCAGTGCAGACATTTCATTCTGCTGCGCAGCCGGCAATCCCAATGCCTTCAAAATCTCTTGTGCCTCAGTAATTTTGCTCATAGCTACTGAATCTTAAAATAATCCAGGACTAAATCATTGATATAGTCAATGGAATAATTGTTTCTCAAAATAATCTTTCTCCCAATCTCCCGTATCGTTTCAATCGGAGGAAGGGGCATCATCCTAAGCTCCGTCGCACTCACATTGATGTTTCCGTTGAAAGTACGGAAATACGCATCAAACATCTCACTGTCCAAAAGAGCAGTAAGCCCCATAACTTCGTCTCTGCGGAGGTGACCTTTCGGCCTGTAAATATAGTTCAATTTGTTCTCAATTCCAACATACTCATACTGAGCCATATTGCCGAAGTATGGAGCCGCAACCAGGCGGCTGCTGTCATCTTTGGAACTGAAACGCCTCAGCAGCACATAATTCTTATTGGGAAGCAGAGCTGCCTTCGTTTCCGGAGAGACCTTGATATACTGCCCCTTGTCTTTCTTCTGCACCGGATGATCACACAGCATCTTCACAACATTATGCAGCCAGTAGAGAGGCACCGTATCCTCGGCGGGGTCGCTGACAATAGAATCGTACGCCCGGAATGCTACCACAGGCCCCGTGGATATCTTGATTCCATACTTCTCCATATTGCCATCCCAAGAACGGAACAGACTCAAGATTGCCTCATCGCGTCCGTCAACCGGCAGATAGACAATCTTCTCGACACTGGTCACATCCACTATATTTGTTGCAGCATAATCCTTCTGATAGGGCTCTCCAAGATCCCGGATGCCCTGACTGAATGAAACCGTGATGGTAGAGACTTCGTGCGCCGGGTGCATCCGCATAATGACCAGTTCCTGAAGAACTTCATCCTTGGAGAAAGTATCCTTCCTGGTATTGAACAAGTGAATTAGGTCGATATGAACGTGGCGGAAAAGGAAGTCGCGGAAAGACTGGAAATACCTGCCGGAAGCAAAACTTCTCGGGGTGATGAATATCATCAGCCCATCTTCTTCCAGCATCTTGGCGCAGATGGCCATAAAAAGAGCGTAGATATTGGTCTGCCCATCCACGATACTGGCGCACGACCGCGTATGTACATCGTCCTTGGCAAGCTTGAAGTAAGGCGGATTCGAGATGATATATTCATACTTCTCTCCGGCATTCATCTCTCCAAAGATGGTATCATCGCCGTCCAGGCACTCACATTTATCCAAGACGAAGTCTGATTCGTTCAAATTGTAATCAAGCGCCACCCTTTTTTCTCCACACCATATCTTCAGATACGATAGCACCTCTTTGGTAAGCGGCACGACGTTCTTGTCGGTCTCATAAAGCGTCAGGGAGATATGCTCCGGCGCGGCATCCTGAACAAGATGCTCAATCAATGCACAAGAAAGGATGGACAGTCCGCAACCTGGATCCAGGACAGACACAGACTTCTTTCTGCATGGTGTGGCCAAATTGCCCATAAACTGGGAAATGGCGAGTGGCGTGAAGAACTGTCCCTTATGCTTCTTATCCTTCTGGACAGAGGCGTCCGCATACCCTCTGCCAACCCTCTCCGCAAATTGTGAGGGCTTCTCTCCGGCGTTCGGGGTGATATGAACAGACTCAGTGGCCATCGGTCATCATCCATAATTATGACAAATTTACGGATATTTTTCGATTGGCCCAGCACGATTATGTCAGAATGATGAATCCGGACTGTTTTTCCATCATTTCCTCACTTCCATCAGTTCCATCAATTGATGGAAGATTTCTTTACACACAAAGCGTTTCCGAAATACAGTGCAGACTGTTTGCACTGTATCTATGTTTTCTTATCGTTATCTCGCTTTATTTTCGTAAAATTGTCTGTTAAAGCAGAATACCCCATGGCCGGAAATAAGCACGCGCTCACGCGTTACCGTGTACTGGACGCCTGTTTCAGTAACCGGATGAAGAAATACTACGCTGAAGACCTCATCAAAAAATGCAGCGAGGCTCTCTTTGAGCGCTACGGCTCTTATGGCGCAGGCATCAGCCGCCGAACCTTCTTTGACGACCTCAATGACCTGGACAGTCTTTACACATCATAAATCCCAACACACTTTCATCCGCACAGCCCTGCCACCAGCAGCGCTGCGCAAAAAGCAAAGTGCAATATGCGTTTCATCATACATCGTTTTTACATATTAAGTTAAAAATCCCTGTTTCTTGTTCCTCCAAAGCATTTGTCGTATCTTTTTAATAAGGGCAGCGTCGGCTCAACACCGACGACTGCCCATGCGAGAAAAAATCTACAGTCGGTTGCGTTCACTTTGTCCAGCATGACTGCCTTTATATCGGCTGCGAGTAGCATTGAATCGCCAAGAGAGGTCGATGCCAATGCGTCGGCTGTCGTTATACTGGCGGAACTGAGTACGCATATTGATGCCGCTATAAGCGGTCATTTCCGTGTACTGAGTATGCAGAAGGTCGTTGACAAGAATGGCGACAGTGAGGCTCTTGTCTTTTAGGAACTGCTTGCTGAGACGTATGTTGAGACTGCCCGTAGTCTTTGTTTGGGCGCATCGAGTTTCGTTATAGGGGCTTAAATTGCCCTTGATATTCAGTAGCCATGAGTGAGGCAGTGTAAAGGTGTTGTCGAGCGTGAAACTGGAGATGAGACCATTCCACTTGTGGGTGATGCCAAGGGCTTCCACATCTTCATCAGCGAACCCCAGCCCGACAGTATAGTTCATCTGCCAGATGCCGATTTTCGGCGAGAAATTCAGCTCTATGCCGTATTCCTGACACTTGGGCGAGTTTCGATAGTCCATAATCATCACACCGGGATGGTTGATGTCATCGTAGGCTGTCTGGAAGGAACGTATGAGATTTTGGGTATATTGATAGTACGCCTCAACATAAAACCATTTCCAATTGGATGACCATGACAATTGCTGTGTCGTTTGTGGCTGCAACAGCGGGTTGCCCGTGTCGTACTCATACTTGCTTCGGTAGTTGATAGCGGAAGACAATAGATTATAAGATGGGTTTTGACGAGCCGTGAAGAAGGAGAGTTTGTGTGTCCAGTCACCAGAGTTATACGTGACCGAGGCACGGGGAATGAACACATGGTAGTTGGGGCTCATTTCGTCATCTTGCTGTCCGTTGTAGTCGTAGCGGTTGTGTTCGTTCTGCCAGCGTAGCCCGGCATTGAAGGAGAACTTGCCGAGATGGAGAGCATAGTTTGCAAAGAGCGACCACATGGCGGTCTGTTGGTGAACACTATTGTCGGCAGAGAAGCCACTTTGCGTAAAATCGCTCGTGCGGTCAACGGCAGATGCCTCCTCCCCGAAAGTCAGGTTCCCCTTTGGGACTGGTGCGGTTATGACAAGTTTCTCTGCAATAAGCTGGTTCTCCGTGTTAGTCTGGCTGCTGACGGTCGTGGAACCTTCCGTGCCGCCGCTCATGTCGGAAACACTATGAGCATTATAGAAATCGGTACTGAAGTCAAGCTTCCATTTGCCCACCTCGCCAACATAGTAGGCATTTACGGTGTGTGTCATCCGGGGCTTCCCCAGAGTTGTCGTCACACTATGTCCGCCATCGACAAGCGTGCCGTCCTGCCACACCTGCTCGTCGAAGGTGCGCTGGGTCTTGAAATCACCGATATAGTTGTTTGCAGTGTAGGTCAGGCCAATGGAGTGGTGGTCGTTAATTTCCCAGTTCCAACCGAGGTCAGCAAAGTAGTATTTCACCCGGGAGAGCCACTCGGCGGATTTCTCATAATCCCACAAGGATGAGGCCTGTAACTGGTCGTTGGAGGTGGCAGTGATGAGGCTGTTGTTATCCGTAAAGTAGCCACGGGCGAAGAAGTCCATACCATTTCGGGTGCGGTAATTCAGCGAAACATTGGCACTCTCATAGTGTTCTTGTCCTTGACGGTATGCTGCGGAGAAATTGCCACTCCATCCTTCTCCCGCCTTACGGACTGTCCTGAGCTTAATCACTGACGTAACATTGGCACCATATTCAGGGCCGGGGTTGGTGATAATCTCGGCGGAGAGGATTTCATCGGCACGCAAGCGGTCAAGTTCTTCCTCGTCACGCACTTTCTTGTTGTTGATGTAGATTTCCGGTTTGCCATGACCGGCTATCTCGCCGTTGCTCATCATCAGAGGCAGGTGGGTCAGCATCTCAGTGACTGAACCGAATTGTTTTAATGGTGTGCCCTGCACATTAGCGACAAGCGAGCCATTCTTGCTTTGAACAAGTTGCGGTCGCTCAGCGGTGACGGTCGTTCCTTGCAGTTCAAAAGATTCCGGTTCCATCCGTATCGTTCCCGCATACTCCGTTTCGCACAGCATCCAGTGCTCTTTGTAACCAATCAACGAAATTTTGGCAAGAACCGGCATCATCTCCACCGGAATCACAAATATCCCGCTGTCATTGCTGACACCTCCATTAAGGAAGGTCGAATCCTGCGGCGTGTATAGCGCGACTGTAGCATAAACGACCGGCTCCCCGGTCTCGTCAACCAGTCGGCCCCGCAGATGGCTGTCTGTTTTATGGGTACACTCCACGGTTATCAGGGAATCCGCAACAGAAACTCGCATAGGATAGAACCCGACCACCTGGCGCACGGCATCCGGAACGGTCTGATTCTGAATGCTGGTCGATACGCGAAAGTCCTCCAGTTCGTTGTAGATGAAGTTCACATCGTACCTTGAAGTGGCATCGTTCAATGTGC
>JAFTGA010000019.1 GCA_017458145.1 Bacteroidales bacterium
AGATCGCGGAAATTGGTATCCAGTCCGATGCTGACGAACGCCAGCACGAACGCCCAGTTCTTGTACTGGTCCAGCACACCGTTGATGGCCTTGACCTGGTCCGCGCCGGCAAGCGGCTGGATGATGAAGGAGGCCACGAGCGAAGCCACGAAGAAGCCGATGATGAATTTCGGGAAACGGGTCCAGATCTCGCCTGCGCCGACCTTCCGGCCCTCCTTCCTGTTCACGCTCGTCGCGAAGAACAGGGCTACGAAGAAGGCGATGAAGCCGATGAGGATGTTCTGGATCATTTTGACCAGCACGGCGGCCTGTTCGGCCTCGCCGCCCAGCACGCTTCCCGCCACGGCCACGGCGCCGGTGCTGTCCACGGTGCCGCCGATGAGCGCGCCGCCCATGAGCGGGGACATGCCCGTGGCGCGGATGAGGACCGGTTCAAGGGCCATCATCAGGACGGTGAAAATGATCGAGATGGAGATGGTCATCGTCAGGTCGTCCTTCTTGCAGTTGGACGCAGCGCCGGTGGCGATGGCCGCAGAGGTGCCGCAGACGCTCGTGGCGGAGGCCATCGTGATGACCAGCGGCTTGTTGTCCATCTTGAGCACCCGTGTGCCGAACCACCACATGAACAGGATCACGACCGGGGTCACGATCCAGGCGATGCCCAGGCCGTAGAGGCCGAACTTCGCGATGTTGGAGAAGAGCACGGAGAAGCCCATGATCACCAGGCCGGTCTTGATATAGAACTCCGTCTTGACGGCGGGCTTGAGCCACGCCGGCGTGCCGACGGTGTTGGAAACCAGCATGCCGACGATGAGCGCCCAGAAAGCCCACTCGAGATAGCGGTTGAGCGTGAACTCGGCGCTGACCAGGCGCACGAGCACGGAAAGGGCGAACACCACGAGGAACGCGGGAATGAACTTTCTGACCTTTTCGCCGGTCAGCGCCGCGCCGGCGGTGAAAAGGATACCCAGCACAAGCACGGTGCGCAGCATCTTGCCCCAGAAGGCGCCGGAGGCGAGCTGCTGCCCCAGGGGAACGACCTTGGCCATCTGGGCGTCGGTAAGCGCCTCGCCCCAGGTCCAGGTCTTGAATGTCAATGCGGAGAAATCAAACGCCTTGGTCAGCACAGCGACCATGCCGATGGCGATGACGATGAAACCGATCCATACGGAAAGCCAGTCCTCGGTTTTCCATAACTTGGAAACATTCTTGTTTGCCATTACTACAGGTTTTGGTTCAATTACAATGAACAAAGATAGGGATTTTTTCTAACTTTGTCCTTCGTAACCCGTTTCTGTATGGAGAAGACTTGGAGATGGTTCGGACCTTCCGACAAGGTCACGCTGGAGATGCTGCGCCAGATCGGCGTGGAAGGCATTGTCACCGCCCTGCACCAATATGCCCCGGGAGAACTGTGGCCCGAGGAGGAAATCCGCGCCGCACAGCAGCAGATCGAAGCCGCCGGGATGCGCTGGTCCGTGGTGGAAAGCCTGCCCGTCAGCGAGCAGATCAAGTACGCCGGTCCTGAGCGGGATGCGCTGATTGCCAATTATATCAAGAGTCTGGAGCATCTCGGCCGCTGCGGCATCCGCACCGTCTGCTACAACTTCATGCCCGTGATCGACTGGGTGCGCACCGACCTGGAGCGCCCGATGCCGGACGGGACGCGCTCGTTGTATTTCGACTATGTCCGCTTCGCCTGGTTCGACATCAAGATCCTTGCCCGGGAGGGCGCAGAGAAGGATTTCCCGCCGGAGGTGGTGCGCAAAGTCGAGGCGCTGGACCGCACGGCGAGCGATGCGGACCGCGCGCAGATCATCGACACCATCATCACCAAGACGCAGGGCTTCATCAACGGCCCGCTGGGCGGCGCCGGCTCCCCGGTGGAGAAGTTCCGCGCGCTGATGGCTCCCTACGCCGGCATGACCAAGGCGCAGTTGCGCGACAACCTCCGCTATTTCCTGGAAGCGGTGATGCCGGTCTGCCGGCAGTGGGATATCCGCCTGTGCATCCACCCCGACGATCCACCGATGCCCGTCTTCGGGATGCCCCGCCTGTGCGGCAGTGCGGAGGACATCCGCTGGATCCTGGCGGCCGTGGACGACATCCACAACGGGCTGACCTTCTGCGCGGGCTCGCTCTCCGCCGGTGCCCATAACGACGTCGTGGCGATGGCGCGGGAGTTCGCGCCGCGCACGCATTTCGTGCATCTGCGCTCGTGCGAGGTCCTGCCCGGCGGCGATTTCGTGGAGGCGCCGCACACCGGCGGACGCGCGGATCTGGTGGAATTGGTGCGCATCTTCGAGCACGAAGGCCGGGACCTCCCGATGCGCGTGGACCACGGCAAGACGATGCTCGGCGACGAGAAGCTCGGCTACAATCCCGGCTACAGCTTCCATGGGCGCATGCTGGCCCTGGGGCAGGTCGAGGGGATGATGGCCGCGGTGCGGGCGTCGCAGCCGTCTATTTGAAAAACCGTCCGAGCCAGGCCTGGTCGATGCAGACCAGCCCCTGCGCGGCGTCACGGATGTGCGGATTGCGTCGGAGAATGCCGGCGCAGTCTTCATATACATTGAAGCCCACGGCCACCATCTCCATCTGCCCTTTTTCGGGATAGGTAAAAGTCATCTCGGCGTCGGCGCCGTCCGTGCGGACGAACTTCATCGCCACATCCTTCTTCAGTTCCTGGCAGGTCACGAACTTGCACATCTCGATGGTGATGTCGTCCAGCCCGGCGTCGAAGATCTTGATTTTCTCGATCAGGTCCCCCGCGCTGCGCACCAGCCGGCCGGTGTAGCCCTCCGGAAGGCCCTCGGCACCCAGGGGCGCATCCGTCAGCACGAGCATCAGGTGCTCCGCCGGATCGTGATACAGGAACGGGAACCTGAGCAGTCCCACCGTCCCGCAGTGCGGGCAGGTCCAGGTGAAAAGCGCGCCGCTGCGCACCTGCTCCTTGCGTTCCGGATCAGCCGACGCGTTGACGCTCTGCGGCACCTCGACCGTGTGTTCCGCCCCGCACCGGGCGCATTGAGTTGTCAGATTCATCACTGTCGTTGTTTGAAGGTTTCGGAGGCATCGACGTCGTCAGACGTTAAAAAGGAAATGCATGATGTCGCCATCCTGGACGACGTAGTCCTTGCCCTCGATCCCCATCTTGCCGGCGGCGCGCACGGCCGCTTCGGTCCTGTACTGCACGAAGTCGTCGTACTTGATCACCTCGGCGCGGATGAAGCCCTTCTCGAAATCGGTATGGATGACACCGGCGGCCCTGGGGGCCTTGTCTCCCCGGTGGATCGTCCAGGCGCGGCACTCGTCCGCCCCGGCCGTAAAGAACGTCTGCAGGCCGAGCAGGTGGTAGGCCCCCTGGATCAGGCGCACGACGCCGGACTCCTGCAGGCCCATCTCTTCGAGGAACATCTGCCGGTCCTCGTAGTCCTCCATTTCCGCGATGTCCGCCTCGGTGCGGGCGGAGATGACCAGGATCTCCGCGTGCTCGTCCTTCACGGCTTCGCGCACAGCGTCCACGTATTGGTTGCCATTCACGGCGGAGGCGTCATCGACGTTGCAGACGTACATCACCGGCTTGTTGGTAAGCAGGAAGAGGTCGCGGGCGAGGGCGGCTTCCTCGTCGTTGATCGGCACGACGCTGCGGCAGGACTTGCCCTGCTCCAGGGCCTCTTTGTAGCGCAGCAGCAGCGCCAGGAGTTTCTTCGCCTCCTTGTCGCCGCCCGTCGTGGCCTGCTTCTGCACCTTGGCGATGCGGGCGTCCACCGTCTCCAGGTCCTTGATCTGCAGCTCCAGGTCCACGACTTCCTTGTCGCGCACCGGGTCCACGGATCCGTCCACGTGGACGACGTTGCCGTCGTCGAAGCAGCGCAGCACGTGCAGGATGGCGTCGCACTCGCGGATGTTGGCGAGGAACTGGTTGCCCAGGCCCTCCCCACGGCTGGCGCCGCGCACCAGGCCGGCGATGTCCACGATGTCCACCGTGGCCGGAATCGTGCGCTGGGGCTTGCAGATATCGGAAAGCACCTCCAGGCGCTTGTCGGGGACATTGGTGGAACCGAGGTTCGGCTCAATCGTGCAGAACGGGAAATTGGCGCTCTGGGCCTTGCCCGAGCTCACGCAGTTGAAGAGGGTGGATTTGCCGACGTTCGGAAGGCCGACGATACCGCACTTGAGGGACATAATCTTTCGCTGTTTTAGTGGTGCAAATTTACGCATTTTTCGCCATATTCGCAGAATGAAACGGACTATGATTATACTCATGCTGCTTCCGGCAATGCTGTCCTGCCCTCCCTGGCTCTGCGCGTGGACGCCGGATCGCGCCGGCGATTATCCGGCCATCCCCCTTGAGGGGGTGCAGGGGGTGAAAGCATCCGGGAATCCGCAGGACTCCCTGTTGTTCGTTTTCTGGAACGTGGAGAACTTTTTCGACTATCACTCCACGGGCAAGCCGCAGTACTGGACGGCCGGGCGCTTCTACGCCAAGTGCGACGGCATCGCCAAGACCCTGCTGCGCATTGCCGACCGCTACGGGAGGCTGCCCGACGCGGTGGGGTTTGCCGAAGTGGAGAACGGCTTTGTCCTGCACCAGCTGCTCAGCGCCACGGCGCTCCGCAAGCTGGATTACCGGATCGTGCACTTCGACTCCCCCGACCACCGCGGCATCGACTGCGCTTTGCTCTGCCGGAGGAGCACCCTCCCCATGCGCAGAAGCGCCCCCAAACACGTCCCGGACAGCACCGGCGGGGTGATGGCGACGCGCGATATCCTGCTCGCGGAGTTCGACAGCCTGGCCGTGCTGGTCAACCACCATCCCTCGCAGATCGGCGGGAAGTCCGGTCGGCGCGACCTGGCCCGGGAGCGGCTGCGCGCGCTCACGGACTCGCTGCGGGATGCCGGGACCCGCCGCATCCTCTCGATCGGGGACTTCAACGAGGATGTCTGGAAGGATGGGGAGGGGACGCTCAAGTACAACGGCCGCTGGGAGAAGATCGACGGGCATTTCGCGGAGGGCTTCGCCCACGTGCGGGAGGAGGTTTTCGACGACCCGGTCCTGCTGGAGCCCGACGCGGCGTACGGCGGACAGAAACCTCGGCGCACCTTCATCGGTCCCCGCTACCGGGGCGGGCTCAGCGACCACCTCCCTATTGTCATTGTCGTTTATTTTTGATATTTTTGTGATTGCGACAATTTTAACAAATCACATAATTATGGACATGCAGACCAAAATTCACGAGAAATTCCTCGCCATCTTCGGCGAAAGCGGCACGATGTACGCTTCCGCCGGCCGAATCAACCTGATCGGTGAACACACCGACTACAACGGTGGTTACGTCTTCCCCGGCGCCATCGACAAAGGCATCATGGCGGAGATCCGCCTCAACGGCACCGACAAAGTCAAGGTCTATTCGATGGACTACGACGCCACTTCCATTTTCGGCCTGAACGAAGAGGACAAGCCCGCCGAGGCCTGGGCCCGTTATGTCTTCGGCGTCTGCCGGGAGACCATCAAGCGCGGCGGCAAGGTCGAGGGCTTCGATGCCGTCTTCGCGGGCGACGTGCCCCTCGGCGCGGGACTCTCCTCCTCCGCGGCCCTCGAGAGCTGCTTCGCCTTTGCGCTCAACGACCTCTTCGGCAACGGCATCGACAAGTTCGAGCTCGCCAAGATCGGCCAGAGCACCGAGCACAACTACTGCGGGGTCAACTGCGGCATCATGGACCAGTTCGCCTCCTGCTTCGGCAAGGCCGGCAGCCTCATCCGCCTCAATTGCAAAACTCTGGAATACAAGTATTTCCCCTTCGACCCGAAGGGCTACAAGCTCGTCCTGGTCGATTCCTGTGTGAAGCATGAGCTGGCCTCCTCTGCCTACAACTACCGCCGCCAGAGCTGCGAGCGCGCAGCCGCCGCGATCAAGAAGAACCACCCCGAGATCGACTTCCTGTCCGACTGCAAGCGCGTCTGGCTGGACGAGGTGCGCGACGAGATCTCCAGCGAGGACTTCATCCGCGCGGAATACGTGATCGGCGAGGTGCAGCGCGTGCTCGATGTCTGCGACGCCCTGGAGCGCAACGACTATGAGACCGTCGGCGAGATGATGTACCAGACCCACTTCGGCCTGAGCCGGCTCTACGAAGTGAGCTGCGAGGAGCTGGACTTCCTCAACCGGCTGGCCCGCCGGCTCGGCGTGACCGGTTCCCGCGTGATGGGCGGCGGCTTCGGCGGCTGCACCATCAACCTGGTCAAGGACGAGCTCTACTTGCCGTTCGTCGCGGCCGCCAAGGCGGAGTTCACCCTCAAGTTCGGCCACGCCCCGAAGATCTACGACGTGGTGATCTCCGACGGCGCCCGCAAACTCTAGGCCCCGTTATTTCAACCGAAGCTTTGCGATGACGTAGTTGCTGTCCTCATCCAAGGCTTCCAGCACCTCCGGATTGGAGACTTTCGCGCGAAGGTCCGGGTCCAGGTCCCCCAGAAGGGCCGGATCCAGCAGACAGACCAGCGCATCGTCTTCCAGTCCGGAGAAACTGTATGCAAATGGGGTCTCGCCGTAGTCGCCAGCGTTAACCCAGTTCCACCTCCCGTGAAGGAAGACACCGTAGACAAACTCCCGGACAGGAAGCGGATCACTGTCCTCTTTCTTCTCCACACGGACCACCGAAACCACCCGCATCCGGTTGTTCTCCCAATAAGCGCCTATCTGCGCATAACGGGTCGATAAGATCCGGAAGGCCGCCTCCACGTCGCCGCTGAAAAACTCCTCTCCGACCGTGAATCGGCCGAAGTCCAGGGTCAGCCAGGTCTCCGCTTTCCCGTCCTTGAAGGCATAGACCTTTTCGCCCATGGCATCCGGCATGAAGATCCGTCCCGCCAACTCGGTGAAGGGCCGGTCCTGCGTCATCGCGAGGGGCATCGGTCCCCGCTTCGGAACCAGCGAGACCGGCTCCTGCCCCTCCCGGACCCATTGGATCAAGTCATCTCCCGCCCGGGCCGTACAGGTGCAGTTTTTTGTTTTCGGTATCCACGAGCAGATAGTTCCTGCCTGCCAGGATAAGGATCGTCCCGCTCCCGAGGAAATCATCCCCGTGCGTCTCCAGCGGGACCAGCTCGATCGAACGCACCAGCGGTGCCAGTGCATCCCCGGCAATTGTTTCAGGCACCGGCACTGCACCCGGCGCCCCTTTCGGGCCGCAGGCGGCAAATAGCAGCAGCCCTGCGGCCATGAGGCAGAAACATCTTGTCCTTTTCATATCTGATTATTCTTCTGTCTTTTCACAAAGGCAACTAAAAATTTAATTACCGCCAATATCCCCAAAATGCGGGACATTGGCGGTAATTCCGCTCTCCGGAAGAGGCGAGGCCCTCCGGAGGCATCAGAAGTCGAACCAGAGGCGGATGTGATATCCCTCATCTCCCTTGTTCATCTTGACGGAGGCGCTGCCTCCGTCCGTGCCCTGGGAGTTGACGGCCGGGATATCCAGCAGGAAGGAGATATCCCCCGCAGGGAAGGCCGGCCAGGAATTGCCGCGGCCTTCCTTGTCGCGCGGCTCTTCGGGGGTATAGAGGCGCAGGAACAGGCCGTCCGTCTCGGAATGGACCGTCACCGGACCGAAGCCGTCCGAAAGCAGGGTCGCCCAGTAGAGCCCGGCGTGATAGCCCTTGAACTCGGGATAGACCAGCGGCTCATAGTACTCGCCCGTCACGGTGTTGTTCTTCGCTTTCTCCCAGATATTGTAACGGGTGCCCTTGAGGCGGTTCTTCCAGACGCGATACGGCCCTTTGCCCAGGTAGCGTACGCTCGTGACCGTCTCCTCCGGGAAGTCGAAGGAGAAGCCCAGGTTGAAGACTTCCCGGTCCAAGTAGCTGCCCTTGAACTGGTTGTCTGTCCGGTAGTTCAGCACCAGGGCATCCAGGCCCAGCCGTCCGTCCGGCGTCATTTTCCACACGACGGTGTCGGCTGCGCCGTCGAATTTCAGGGCCAGGACGGCCGTGTCGCCCTGCATGCGCAGGTCGGCGGTGCGGAGTTGCATCTGCATCCCGACAGCCACCGGACCGTCTCGCAGCGGGAGTACGCTGCCGTCTTTTCGCACTTCGGTAAGCGTCCCGTCCTGGGGGTTGAAACGGGCACTCACACCGGCAGCGGAGAGCACATAGGCGCCGTCCGCGGTGGTAGAGAAGGACGCCGCGCCAGGATTCCTGCGAGCAGGGGCGTAGGCGGCAAAATACTCCGCTGCAGTCTTGATGGGGAAGGTCCAGGTGCAGAGGGTGTCCCCCGCAGCCCCGTAGGCCTCCAGTTCAAGCACATCGCCCTCGCGGAAGCTGGCCGGGAGGTCAAAATGCGCCCGGCCGGTCTCCCCCGGACCGATGGCAGGCAGCGTCACCACGCCGGCAGCAAGGCAGGACGGCGTCCGCTGCATGTCCGGAGTCGGCAGGCTCAGGACTTTCCAACCCATCCGGCTCTCCGTGAGCGAAGAGAACAGGAAGGCGTTCTCCACCAGGAAATCCCCCTTGAAGGCTTTCCCCGCGACGAAGGGCTTCACCTGCACGGGCGACCAGACCTCGCGGACGGTATAGAAACTTCCTTCCGGCAGCCGGTCCGCGCTGACGATGCCGTCCGGCGCATTGGGGCCGTAGGTGTCCAGCTTACCCGTATCGCTGCGTAGCAGGGCCTCGTCCACGTAAGCCCACAGGAAACCGCCGGCAAACAGCGGACTGCGCCGGAATTTGGCCCACAGCCCGTCCAGGCCCGCTCCCTGCCCGCGGTCGTAGAGGCCGTGCAGGAACTCCGTCATCATGAAGACCTGCTGTCCCCGCTCCTGGCGGTAGACGTTGTCCGCGGCAGTCGGGTAGTGCCGCGTGTCCAGGCCGTCGAAATCGGCCCAGGGATGGATCACGTGCCGCTTCTGGGGGTCATAGCGGGCGAAATCCCTGTCAATGGAGGGATTCCACCCGCCCTCGTTGCCGTTGCTCCACAGGAAGATGCAGGGATGGTTGACGTCGCGTGCGATCATTTCCGGCAGCAGCCGGGCGGCCGCTTCGTCGCTGTAGGCGTTCTGCCAGCCGGCCAGTTCGTCGATGTAGAGCAGCCCCAGCGAGTCGCACACTTCCAGGAAATGGACATCCGGCGGGTAGTGCGAGCGCACTGCGTTCATATTCATCGCCTTGATCAGGCGGGCGTCCTGCAGGTCGGTCGCCTTGCTGACGCTCCGGCCGGTGCGCGACTCGAAGCAATGGCGGTTGGTGCCTTTGACCAGGAGTTTGACGCCGTTGAGGTAGATGCCGTCCTGCGGACGGAACTCGACGGTCCGGAAGCCTATTTTCTCCTCGGTCCGATGCAGCAGCGTCCCGTCGGAGGCGAGCAGGCGCATCTGCAGGCGATAGCGGTTCGGGTGCTCCGGATCCCAGGTTTTCACGCCGTCCCAGCGGCTGGTGAACGTCTGGACGGACGCGCCGTCGAGCGGAAAGGTCCGCGTGCCGGTCACGGCCCCCGTAGAGAGGTCCTCCAGGCTCAGTTCGAGCCGGTCCGAGGCAGACGCGCCCGCAAGATGCACCTCGGTGCGCAGGGTCCCGTCGGCACGTGCATCCACGGCCACCCGTTCGATGCGCTGCTGCGGCCGGGCTTCCAGATAGACAGGCCGGTAGATCCCGCCGAACAGCCACCAGTCTGCCCGGCGCTCCGCGGCGTTGACCGACGCGTCGGCCGATTGCTTGCGGACCGTCACTTCGAGCTGGTTGCGACGGCCGAACTTGAGAAGATGGCTGATATCATACGAGAAACGGTAGAATCCGCCCTGATGGACTTCTCCCGCGCTGATGCCGTTGACCTTGACCTCTGCGTCCGTCATCACGCCTTCGAAGACGATCTTCACCTGCCTGCCACTCCAGGCACGGGGCACGTCGAAACGATGCCGGTAGATGCCGTATTCCTCGGTAAAATCATGTTCGCGGTAGTCCCGCCAGGCCTTTTCGGAATCGCGGTCGTAGATGTAATAACGGCCGTAGGTGTAGCCGCCGAATCCCTGCTGCTCCCAACAGGAGGGCACTTCAATCTTGCTCCACTTCCGGGCGTTCATCCCGTCGGAGCACCAGAAATCCCATGTCACGGTATCTTCCGGCCCCGTGCCGGAAAGGTAGCGGATTTCGGTCTGCCGGGCGCTTGCCGCCCAGGCGAAAGCGAAAAGAAGGAGAATGCAGAAAAGACGTTTCATCTTGGCTCAAACTAAGAGTTCTATATCCAAAACTACGAAAAAACGGCAATTTATACAAACCGTTCGGCTCTTGCAGAAGAGAAATGACGGAATTTGCATCCATCTTTGCCCGATGAAGAATGCATAAAAAACCGTCAACACCCGAGATTTTCGGATGTTGGCGGTTTCTTTTCTTTCCGCGCCTCTAGAAGAAACGCTCGCGGTTGTCCTTGACGTTGTCGTAGTCCTGCATCACGGCGAGGATCATCTGCGCCAGGTACTGGGCCTTCTGGGCCGAGAGGTTCTTGGCGTCGGCCTCGGAGTAGAAGGATCCCGTCTGCTTGCCGGAGACCTTGACGACATAGGAGCCCATCATGCCGGCCACGGGGCCGTAGATTTCTCCTTCCGTGGCGGAAGCGATCGCACCGACCAGGGCCGGTTCGATGGCCGTGGAGCCCAGCGAGAGGGCGTCGCGATGCTCGACCTGGACGCCGAGACGCTCGGCCACTTCCTCGATGGTCGCGGCACCGGCGATCTTATCGGCCACTTCGCGGGTCTTCACTTCCTGCATCTTGTCGTTATAGAGTTTGTCCTGAATCTGGGAAGCCACCTTCTGCACAGGCGCATATCCTTCCTTGTTCGCCTCCTTGAGGGCGACCACGAAGAAGTAGTTGTTGTCCACGGTGATGATGTTGGAGGCCTTGCCGACCTTGGCGTCGAAAGCCCAGCGGGTCACTTCCTTGGCATTGTCGATGGCACCGTAGTTGGCCGTGGCCTCGGTGATCGTCATCGGGTGGGAATAGACCTTGGTGGAGTCCAGGGCCTTCTTGTAGCCTTCGTAGGTGCCGCCGGCGAGGGTGGCGAAGGTGTTGGCCTGGGAATAGTAATTGTTGAAGGTCTCCTTGCTGGCCAGGGCGGTCTTCTCGAGGATGGCCACCTGCTTCTTGGCGACGGGCTTGGTCTTCTGGCTCACCACGACCACGTGGGTGCCGTACTGGGTCTTGAGCACGAACGGCTCACCGACCTTGGCGTCGAACACGCCCTCGAAACCGGGGATCATATAGGTCTGGGTCATCCAGCCGATGCTGCCGAGTTCACCGTCGGCGGCGGAAGCCTGGTCGGCGGAGAAAGAAGCGGCGAGGTTCGCGAGGTTGCCACCCTTCTTGAGGACGGTCACCAGGCTGTCAGCAGTATGGGCGGCGTTCTCGTCCTGAAGCAGGATATGCTTGACGAACGCGGAGTCAGGAAGCATCTTGCTGTCCATCTCGCGGGCGGCATAGAAACTGTTGCCGGCGGAGACGATCTGGGTCACCTTGGCGCCGGCGAAGATCTGGTCGTTGATCTCGCGGTTGACGGTGCTGAGCTCGCCGTCCTTGTACCAGTAGCTGCTGAGCGACTGCTCGGAGTTCTTGGACAGGAAGGTGCGCATATTGTCGGTCGTGGAGAACTCGTCGTAGGCCTCGGTCATCGCATCGCTGGCAGCGGCGATGTCGGCAGCGGACGGGACCACCTCATAGACGACATACTCGATCTCGCGGTTGGCCTTCTGCTTGAAGAAATCCTTGTGTTTCTTGTAGTAGTCGCGGATTTCGTTGGAAGACACGGTGATGGTGCTGTCCGGCATGACCGGATAGTATACCAGGCAATAATCTACGTCGGCCGTGGTGTTGCCTTCGGCAACCGCTTGCGCAAGCTGCAGGGCGTTGTCGTTGGCGCTGGCATTGAACAGGGCACCGTATTTGGCATAGTACTGCTGGTTGTGGACGGTGTTCTGCAGGTAGTTCCAGTAGGTGCGGAGCTGGCCGCTCTCGTCGCTGTCCACGTTCTGGATGAAAGCCTTCAGGCGGTCCGTGGAGAAGGCGCCGGTCTCATCCATGAAGACCGGGTTCTGGGAGATCACCGGAGAGGTATATTCGCCGCCCATCAGGGCCAGCATTTCATCCTCGCCGACGGTAATGCCCGCTTCCTTGGCGTTCTTGACAAACAAGTATTTGTCAATGAGTTCCTGCCAGGCAGCGTTGCGGATCTGCTTCTGGGTCTCCTCGTCGCGGACGGATCCGGACATAAGTTCGTTGATCGTCGTGTAACGATCGATGTCCGACTGGAAGTCCGTGTAGGAAATGTTCTTGCCTGCAATCTGTCCGACGTCGTACTTGGAAGACATCGAATTGAGTGCAGACTCCAGCGTGCTGGGGTCAATGATGAAAGAGAGCAGGGCCAGCGCGATGATGATGGAGATCACGAGGCCGAACTTAACGCGTATTTTTTCAAGTACCGCCATAGTTATGTATTTTTATAATTTTCCGATAAGGGGCTGCGAATTTAGTCATTTTTTTGGAAACGGCCCAATAAAATTCACAGAATCAATGATTACCGCCGTAGAATCCTGCACGACATAGCCATAACCGTCAAAAGGCCTGTAGAGAACGGAGTTGCGCACGTGGTCGTCGGAGCGCATGCCGAAACCCTGCAGGAAGCCCTGCCGGGAGTAGAGCTTGACGTAGCAGTCCGTGTAGATTTCTTTCTTGGCCTGATCCCAGTAGATCGTGTCCGTCTCCATCGTCTCCTGCTCGATCACATTGTGCAGGATGACGTTGCCGAAAGCCTCCCAGATCTCGTCCCGGTCCTTCTGTTTGGGCACGATATGGCGGGCGTTGTCCGCCACGATGACGGATTCCAGCAGGCCCTCATCCGTGTAGCCGTACACGGACACGCCGCGCGGGAAGGTATCGAAGGAGGCCGAATCCGTATCGTAGTGTTCCATCAGGTCGGACTCGATGCGCATCTCCACGCTCCCGTTCTTGGTCTGGACCGCGAACATGTCATAAATCCGCTGCGTGGGCGTCCGGCTCAGATCGAGCCGGTCCGCTTCCCCGATCCGGTTCTTGCAGGAAACGACAATGCTGGCAACCACGAGCGTGGTTGCCAGCATGCGCAAACTATTTTTCCGTGCGTCCAATTAGCGGGTACGCACCGTGGTGGTGGCACGCATTCCACCGCAGACAACCGTGTAGGACTGGCCCTTGGTGATATCGTACATGAAGGCTTCGGCAGTCTCCGGGAAGTACACGCTGTATTGGCTGATATAGCGGTTGGCCTCTTCGGTCAGGGACTCGTCGGCAGCCTTGGCTTTGTTCATGAAGTCGCAGGCGACCCAGTACGGGGCGCGGCGGGAGATTTCGTCGCTGCCGCAACGGGTGGAACCCCAGATGTTGCCGATCAGGAAGTAGGCCTTGCCGGCGAGGGCTGCGTTCTCGGCAGCGACCTTGGAGGCGTACTCGAAGGCGTGGGCGCTGTCGCCGCCCTTGAAGCATACGGTGGCCAGCTCATAGGTCCAGTCACCCTTGCGGGCGTCGTCGGCTTCCAGGGAAGCGATGGCATTCTCCAGGTAGGTGACGGCCTCCTTGAAGTTGCCGCGGGCGACGTGCAGGCGGGACAGATAGTAGGAAGAACTGGCGGACGGGTCCAGCTTGTTCATCGTGGTGACGGCCTGCAGGAAGAGGTCGTTGTCATCGCAACCTTCGGTCATGCTCATCGTCTTCACGACGCTCTGGGCAAGCTGCAGGTTGTCCGGATCCGCAGCCAGACGCGGAGTATAGAGCTCCACGAGGGTCTCGCAACTGGCCACCTTGCTGGAGGCGAACAGGCTGCCCATGTCCGTCTTGACGGATGCCACCTGCTCCTTGTCGGCGTCGTTGGCCGGCGTGATCTTCTCCAGGATGTCACCGTTGCGCTGATAGGCGTTGATCACGCTCTCGGCATCCAGCTGGCCGGCCTGGAAGAGGTCGATCGCAGCCTGCAGGTCATAGAGCAGCGTGGTAGCGCGGGTCTCCGCCTGGTTGTTGGCGATGATCTGCTCAAAGCCGTCATAGAGTTTCCTGGCATCCTTGACATAGTTATGAAGGTCCTGGCCCTTGGCGTTCAGCGCGGCCACGGCGTAGCGGGGATAATTCGCCGCACGCGTGTCGCTCAGCGTGAGCAGGGTGTCCAGAATAGCGTCGCGATAAGTGGCGTCCGTGGTCTTGCGGAGCAGGTCACGCATCAGCGTGGCACCGTCGATCAGCATCGTCTGATTGGCGGACGGCGGGCAAAGGGTATAGGCCTTGCGCCAGCTCGGAAGCGCTTCAGCGTAGTTCTTCTGCTTGAAGTACTCCTTATAGAAAGAAAGGTTGGTAACGCACTGTGCGCTGTCGGCACCGTACTTGCCCTGAGCGAAAAGGCTGGTGCCGCCGAGCATCAGGGTGAGGGTCAGAATGACAAGAGTTAATTTTTTCATATCGCAATAGTGTTACTTATTCATTAATTGTACTGCATCTTCTGGAACCAGATGTCGAACAGGTTGAATCCGACGGAGAAATTGACGTAGCGCTCGCGCACCATCTCTCCCGTGAGGGATCCCCGCTGTCCGAAATCGACCCCGACCGTGATTCCGGTGTACCTGGTATTGGCCGTAAGGGCGATCGGGAAGGTGGCACCCAGGGTGATACCGGTAGATGCAACTTTCTTGCCATCGAGCAGGAAGTAGTCTTTTTTGTGGTAAGCGCCGACCCGGTAGGCGATGTGGCTGGCATAGTGCCGGATGTCGTTCGGATTGGGTACGATCTCGAATCCCAGACGGAAAGCCTCGGCCACGGAGGAAGTGAACAGCGTACTGGCCGTGAAGCCGCGGGTGGCATCCAGGCCGGTTTTTGTCCAGTCGGAGCGGGAATAGTCGAACTCCACCATCCACATGCCGGGATTCTTGATCGCGATTCCCACACCCAATTCGGCGGCCAGGCTGACCTGGGTGTCCTTTCCGAGGATGTCCTGCCGGTGATAGAGCGTGTCGGAGGATGCGGACCCGCCGGCCAGGCGGTTGATTTCCATCGATCCGCCCAGCCGGGCGGCCGTGGTATAGGTGGCTCCGACGGCAAGGGAAAGTTTCGAATTGAGCGGCTGCTCATACTGCAGGCCGAACCTGACACTGTGACCGCTGATTTTGGCTTCCGTGCTGTTGCGGATGCTGTTGTATGAGGCGTCGTTGAAGGTAGTATAATAAGTCTTTTTGATGTTGCCGAAGTAGTAGTTCCACTGGGCGCCGAGCGAGAGGCGCTTGAAAAAGGTCACGCCTGCGGCGACAAAAGCCCGGTAGATACTCCCGGATCCGTCGGCGGAATAGTCGATGTTGCCGGTGCGGCCGATCAGATTAGGGTCCGCATAAGAAAAACCGTATTCGAAACCCGTATCGCTGTACGGCATGATGCCGACCATCATCGCAGAACTCCTCCAAATCGGGAAAGAGATTGCCAGATCGTTGATATTAAATGTATTGCTGGCCGACCGGATGCCTCCCTGACTGAAGACTTTGTTGTCGCTGTAGATTGAGAAATCAACCATGAAGGATAAACTGTCGCGCGCCGTGACGGCGGCCGGGTTCGTCAGGTTGATGTGGCGGTTGTTGCGCAGCGCCACGCCGACCCCGCCCATCGATTTGTTGAAGGCGGAACCCGGCTGGCTCAGATCGCCCACGCCGTAGATGGAATATGGCGTAAAAGTGCCCGTGGCCTGGCCGAATGCGCCAAAGGAAGTGCATACGGCAAGGATTGCAGCAACCCAAACGCTATTTAAGATTCTTTTTGACATAATCTTCCGTTATCAATGCCAGACCCATCAAAACCAAATTGCAAACTACAAATATGGAATTTTTCATCTTTTTGGCAAAATAAATTGCGTCTCCTCCGGTAAAAATCACAATATTTTCGGGTCTGAGCCTGGTGTACCCTTCAATTTCAAACATTATGCCCGAAATGACGCCCGATTCGATGGAGGACTTGATGGAGTGCCCTTCCGGTGTGATATTTTCCGGGGTGTCCACGAGCGGGAGCGACTTCGAATAGCGCTCCAGAGACTTGAAGCGCGTCCGGCAGCCCGGAGAGATATTTCCTCCCAGATAACGGCCCTCTCGGCTCAGGAAATCCACCGTGAGCGTGGTGCCGAAGTCGAAGACAGTCACGGGCTTTTCCTTGAAAAGGAAGCCGGCTGCGATGAGTTCGGCCGCCCGGTCATAAGACAGATATTCCGGCAGGTTGTGGCGCAGCAGGAAGCCGGTGTGGGCGCGGTCCAGGATGATCAGGTGGCCGCAGCGCGTACGCAGGATTTCCTCCTCCTCGGGCATGACGCCGTAGGCGGAAGCCACCGTGAGCACTTCGGGACGGTCCTTCTCAAGCAGGGAGAGCAGGTAATCCATCATCTTCTCACCCTGGTAACGGAAAGTCTTGCCGAGGGTGGTTCCCTCGGCCCAGGCGGCCTTAAGCGCCGTATTTCCCGCTTCAACTAACAGATGGGCCATAGTCGCAAACACGCAAAATTACAAAAATTTATCGCAACTTGCTCAATATACCGTGTGCATCCTTGAGGGAAGGTACGCCGCGGACCACGATTTTGAGTTTGTTCTCGGTCTGCTTGAGTTCGTAACGCGGCATCGCGGCCGTCTTTTCCAGGATGGTGGAGAAGGTCTGCGATTTATAGTAGGGGGACATCGGATTCGCGATGAAAAACGCAATCATCAGCCCGTTCTTCACGATGATCTTTTCGAACCCGAGTGCCGCGCCGAGATTGCGGATCTTGACCACCTCGAAGAGGTTGCTGATTTCCGCCGGGAAGGTGCCGAAACGGTCTGAAAGCTGCGTCGCAAAACGGTCGATTTCCTTGTCGGAAGACATGGCGTCGATGGTGCGGTAGATGCGGATTTTTTCCGCCGTGATGTCGATATAATCGTCCGGGATCATGGCCGGTTGGTCCGTTTCTATCGTGCATTCCGTCAAGAATTTGCCCCGGTCTGTCCTGGCCACGATGCCCGTCTCCACGCCCAGTTCCTCCATCGCCTCCGCCAGGATCTTCTGGTAGGTCTCGAATCCCATGTCCGTGATGAATCCGCTCTGTTCGGCACCCAGCAGGTTGCCGGCGCCGCGGATGTCCAGGTCCTGCATGGCGATGTTGAATCCGCTGCCCAGGTCTGAGAACTCTTCGATCGCCTTGAGCCGCCGCCGGGCTTCGTCGGTGATGCTGACCAGCGGGGGGACGATCAGGTAGCAGAATGCCTTCTTGTTGGAGCGGCCCACGCGCCCGCGCAGCTGATGCAGGTCGCTCAGGCCGAAGTTCTGCGCCTGGTTGATCAGGATCGTGTTGGCGTTCGGGATGTCCAGCCCGTTCTCGATCAGGGTCGTGCAGAGCATCATGTCGTAGTCTCCCCGGATGAAGTCCAGCATCTTGGCTTCCAATTCCCTGGCTTCCATCTGTCCGTGCGCCACACAGATTTTCATATCCGGAATCAGCCGGTGCAGGATGTCGTGGATGGCCGGGAGTTCTTCCACCTTGTTGTGCAGGAAGAAGACCTGCCCGCCGCGGTTCAGCTCGTAATTGATGATGCTGCGGATCTCCCGCTCGTCGAACAGGATGATCTCCGTCTGGACAGGAATGCGGTTGGGCGGCGGTGTGTTGATGATGCTGAGGTCGCGCGCGCCCAGCAGGGAGAACTGCAGGGTGCGGGGAATCGGGGTGGCCGTCAGCGTCAGCGTGTCCACGGATGCCTTGATCTCGCGGAGTTTCTCTTTGGCGGACACGCCGAATTTCTGCTCCTCGTCGATGATGAGCAGCCCCAGGTCGTGAAAGACAAATTCCTTTCCCAGAATCTTGTGCGTGCCGATCAGAATATCGATCTGCCCTTCCTTCAGCCGTTTCTTGATGTCTGAAATCTCCTTCGCGGTGCGCAGCCGGCTGACATATTCGATGTTGCAGGGAAGGTTCTGCAGGCGCTGCCTGAACGTATTGAAATGCTGCAGCGCCAGGATGGTGGTCGGCACGAGGACGGCTACCTGCTTGCTGTCACAGACGGCCTTGAAGGCCGCCCGGACGGCGATTTCAGTCTTTCCGAAGCCCACGTCGCCGCAGATCAGACGGTCCATCGGGCAATTGTCCTCCATGTCGCGCTTGACCGCCGCGGTGGCCGTCTCCTGGTCAGGAGTATCTTCGAACATGAAAGAAGACTCCAACTCCTCCTGGAGATAGGTATCCGCGGAGAAAGCGAATCCCTTGGATGCGCGGCGCTTTGCATACAGTTGGATCAAATCCTTCGCGATGTCCTTGACCTTGGATTTGGCATTGTATTTCAGCGTAGTCCAGGTCTTCGATCCAAGTTTGTTGATCTTGGGCGGCTCGCCGTCACGCGACCGGAAACGGGAAATCTTGTGCAAGGCATGCACGGACACGAATACCACGTCGCCGTCCTTGTAGGTGATCTTCACCACTTCCTTCATCCGCCCGTAATCGTCGCGCAAACGCACCAGGCCGCCGAATATCCCCACGCCGTGGTCGATATGCACGACATAATCCCCGATGTTGAAGGAGTTGAGGTCGTTGATGGTCAGCTGCTCGTTCTTCTCCACGGTCCGCCGGATGCTGACACGGTGGAAGCGGTCGAAAATCTCGTGGTCCGAATAGCAGCAGATCCTGTCCTGATGGTCGATGAATCCGTTATGAAGATTCTTCCCGGCGACGAAATGCGGCTGCAGGCCACCGTTCTGCGAGAGAATGGATTTTATGCGTTCCAGTTGGGAATTCTTCTCTCCATAGATATACACCTCGTAGCCGGATTCCCGCCGGCTGCGGATGTCTTCCGTCAGAAGTTCGAAATTCTTGTTGAAAGACGGCTGAGGGGCAATCTGGAAAGATACCTGACCGTCTCCCGTATAGGAGAGCGGAGTGTCGATATAGATATGCTGGAATCCCTGCAGGTGCACAAAGAAAGGCTCTTTGGAATACATATCCGAAGAGTCCAGCCAGACACGGGTGCCCGCAGGGAATATCGAAGCGATGTTCTGTCCCGACGAAACGCCGCTGCTGACCACATCCGAAATGATGTCTGCGTGCTCCACTTCTTCTTTGGACAACTGGGAATTGCAGTCGAAGGTGTGAATGTCTTCGATTTCGTTGCCCCAGAACGAGATTCGATAGGGATAATTGTCTGAAAAAGAGAAGATGTCCACGATCGATCCGCGGATTGCATACTGGCCGGGAGAAGATACGAAATCCACCCGCTCAAAGCCCTGGGACGACAGGATCCCGATGATCTCTTCGTGGGAGTGTTCATCCCCTTTTCTTATGGAGAATACGGCTTTCTGAATCGTGTCGGTCGCCGGTATTTCTTCGGCCAGTGCCTCCGGATAAGACACGATGATCAGCGGACGGACGCCTTCGTCCGCCGCCAGCAGCTGTCCGATGGCAGCCGTCCGCTGCACACCCAACGAAGATTTATAATTGCTGCGCTCCACGCTCCTGCCCGATTCAGGCAGGAAAAACACGCTGTCTCCCTCAAATAAATGATACAGATCCGCCGTGCAGTACTCGGCCGCTTCCTGATTCGGCAGGATCACGATATGAACCCCGTCCCGGGCCACCTGGCTCAGCACAAACCAGCGCGCGGACAAAAAGAGCCCCCGACAGAATACATCCTTTCCGGAATGTATCCCGTCACGCAGGAGTTCGGACGATTTTGAACTTATTAACATTCGTCACTAAAAACCGGTTCAAAAGCATGTTGAAAACCTGTTCAAATGCTTTTCCGGACGGTGGACAAAAACCGGCGGAAGGTTTTCAACACATGAAAAAACAGGGTATCAACAGACTTTTTAACTTTTAGTTCTATTCTCAATAATTTAATTTACAAACACTTGATTGTATTATCAACATTTCAACAAGCGTAAATAAAACATCAAATTATCAAAATAAAAGAACTATATTTGTATTCTAAATGTAATCGACTTCCATGCCAGATTTCGACCCACATAACACAAACGACGGCAAAGATAAGGATTTAGACGGAATTATCCGGCCCCAGGAGTTGGAAGATTTCACGGGTCAGGGAGAAATTGTCTCCCGGCTCCGGATCTACATCCAGGCAGCCAAGATGCGCGGTGAGTCTCTGGACCACACTTTGTTCCATGGTCCTCCGGGCCTTGGCAAGACCACGCTCGCGCATATTATCGCCAATGAGATGGGGGTCAACATGAAGATTACGTCAGGCCCGGTGCTCGACCGGCCCGGCGATCTGGCCGGGCTGCTGACTTCGCTGGAGACGGGCGATGTGCTGTTCATCGACGAGATCCACCGCCTCTCTCCGGAGGTCGAGGAGTACCTCTATTCCGCAATGGAGGATTATGTGATCGATATCATGATCGACAAGGGGCCTGGAGCCCGGTCGGTCCGCATTTCCCTCAATCCCTTCACGCTCGTGGGCGCGACCACCCGCGCGGGTCTGCTGACGGCGCCGCTGCGGGCCCGGTTCGGCATCACCGAAGGGCTGGAATATTATGATACGGCGGACCTGGTTCGCATTGTCACGCGCAGTGCCGGCATTCTCCAGGTGGAGATCGAGCCGGAGGCGGCGAAGGAGATAGCCCTGCGCAGCCGCGGCACGCCGCGTATCGCCAATTCGCTGCTGCGCCGCGTACGGGACTTCGCCCAGGTGATGGGCGACGGACATATCGACCTGAAGATTGCGCGCTATGCGCTGGACAAGCTCAATATTGACAAACGCGGCCTGGATGCCATCGACAACAAGATACTCCGTACGATCATCTCTACCTTCAAGGGAGGCCCCGTTGGTGCCAATACGCTGGCGACGGCGATCGGCGAGGACCAGGGGACGTATGAGGAAGTCTATGAGCCGTTCCTGATCAAGGAAGGGTTCATCGTCCGCACGCAGCGCGGCCGCGTGGCGACGGAACTGTCGTACACGCACCTGGGGCTGGATCCGTATCAGAACAACGCCGCCGGCTCGCTTTTTTGAGTAAAGTAACAATATATACAAACACCTAACCATGTCAGACAAGTTTAATTCTAAAATTCCTGCAGGACCGCTTGAAAGCAAATGGACCCGCCGCAAGTCGGAGATCCGTCTCGTGAGTCCGAACAACAAGAGAAAACTTGAGATCATCGTGGTCGGTACGGGTCTCGGCGGAGCCTCCGCCGCCGCTTCCCTGGGCGAACTCGGCTACAATGTCAAGATTTTCTGCATCAGCGATTCCCCGCGCCGGGCGCACTCCATTGCCGCCCAGGGCGGTATCAATGCTGCCAAGAACTACCAGAACGACAACGATTCCGTCTATCGTCTGTTCTACGACACCATCAAGGGCGGTGACTACCGCTCCCGCGAGGCCAATGTCTACCGTCTGGCCGAGGTGAGTGCCGCGATCATCGACCAGTGCGTCGCACAGGGGATTCCTTTTGCCCGCGAGTATGGCGGATACCTGGCGAACCGTTCGTTCGGCGGCGTGCAGGTGAGCCGTACTTTCTATGCCCGCGGCCAAACCGGCCAGCAGCTTCTTCTCGGCGCCTATGCTTCCCTGAACAAGGAGATCGCCAACGGAACTGTCAAATCCTATCCGCGACACGAGATGCTTGATCTGGTGATCGTGAACGGCCAGGCGAAGGGTATCATTGCACGCAACCTGGTGACAGGCAAGCTGGAGCGCTTCGGTGCGCATGCCGTCGTGATTGCGACGGGCGGCTATGGCAACACGTATTTCCTGTCTACGAACGCCATGAACAGCAACGGCTCGGCCGCGATGCAGTGCTACCGCAAGGGCGCCTATTTCGGCAACCCGTGTTTCGCGCAGATCCATCCGACCTGTATCCCGGTCCACGGCGATCAGCAGTGCAAACTCACCCTGATGAGCGAATCCCTGCGCAATGACGGCCGCATCTGGGTCCCGAAGAAGAAGGAGGACGTGGAGAAACTCCGCAAGCATCAGATCAAGGCCTCCCAGATTCCCGAGGAAGACCGCGACTACTACCTCGAGCGCCGCTACCCGGCTTTCGGCAATCTGGTCCCCCGCGACGTGGCTTCTCGCGCCGCGAAGGAGCGTTGCGATGCCGGATTCGGTGTGAACGAGACCGGCAAGGCCGTGTATCTGGACTTTGCCGACGCCATCAAACGCCTGGGTCACCAGCGGGTCGCCGAGCGCTACGGCAACCTGTTCGAGATGTATGAGAAGATCACGGCAAGTTCTCCCTGGGAGGAGCCGATGATGATCTATCCTGCCATCCACTATACAATGGGCGGTATCTGGGTAGATTATGACCTGCAGACCACCATTCCGGGCCTGTATGCCATCGGAGAGGCGAACTTCTCCGACCATGGCGGCAACCGCCTCGGCGCTTCGGCCCTGATGCAGGGTCTGGCGGACGGTTATTTCATCCTGCCGATTACGATCGGAGACTATCTTTCCCATAAGTTTGCCGAGCCCAAGACCGACGTCAATACGAAGGAATTCGACGAGGCCGAGAAGGCCGTCCAGGCCCGTATCGACAGGCTCTTCGGAATCAAGGGCAAGGAGACGGTGGATTCCATCCACAAGCGCCTTGGCAACATTATGTGGGACAATGTGGGCATGGCCCGGGACGAGGCCGGCCTGAAGAAAGCCATCTCCGAGATCAAGGCACTCAAGAAAGAATTCTATGAGAACGTCAATGTGCCCGGCAGCCAGTTTGAATTCAATCAGGAGTTGGAGAAGGCCCTCCGCCTGGAGGACTTCTTCGATATTGGCGAACTGATGGCGCGCGACGCGCTGAACCGCACCGAATCCTGCGGCGGCCATTTCCGTGTGGAGAGCCAGACGGAGGAGGGCGAAGCCAAGCGTGACGACGCCAATTTCATGTACGTATCCGCCTGGGAATACAAGGGCGAAGGCCAGGAGCCCGAGCTCCACAAGGAGCCGCTCAAGTATGAGTTTATCGAGGTGAAAACGAGAAATTACAAAGACTAATCGAGATGGAATTCAATCTGAAGATATGGCGTCAGAAGAACGCCAAGGCCAAAGGTCACTTTGAGACCTACCATATTGCCGGCATTGAGGAAGACGCCTCTTTCCTGGAGATGCTCGATATTCTCAATGAGCAGCTGATCCGTGAGGGTTGTGATCCCGTCGCGGTGGAGCGTGGCTGCCAGAGCAGCGGTCCTGTGTCTTTCGACCACGACTGCCGCGAGGGCATCTGCGGTGCCTGTGGACTGTATATCGACGGTCGTGCCCACGGACCGGACAGCCATGTGACGACCTGCCAGCTTTTCATGCGTCATTTCAAGGACGGCGCCACCATCACGGTGGAGCCGTGGCGCAGTGCAGGTTTCCCGATCATTAAGGATCTTGTTGTAGATCGTTCCGCCTTCGACAAAATCCTTCAGGCCGGCGGATTCATTTCCGTCCGTACCGGTGCGGCCCAGGATGCCAATAATATCCTGATTTCGCATGACCGGGCCGAAGAGAGCATGGATGCGGCCGCCTGCGTGGGATGCGGCGCTTGTGTAGCGACCTGCAAGAACGGTTCTGCGATGCTGTTCGTAGCCGCACGCGTCAGTTCCCTGGCCCTGCTGCCGCAGGGACGTCCTGAGGCACACCGCCGCGCCAAGGCGATGGTTGCCAAGATGGATGAACTGGGTTTCGGCAACTGTACGAATACGCGTGCCTGCGAGATGGAGTGCCCGAAGGGCATCAACGTCTCCCACATCGCCCGCCTGAACCGCGAGTTCCTGAAGGCGAAGTTCTCCGACTAAATTCCCGGTCCGGACTTGATGTCCGTCATTCCGGACCTGATCCGGAATCTATTAATAAAGGCTGCAAAATCACTTGCAGCCTTTATTAATATTACCAGAGGAAGTTGTTGAAAGGATAACGTCCGGCGTGGATTTCCGCGACCATTTTATAAATGTCGTCGCGGAGTTTTTCTATATTTTCCTTCTTGATCGCCGAGATGAAAATACAGGGTATTTTGCGTCCGCTGATCCATTTGTATTTGACTTCGTCCAGGGAGAAATTCTTTTCAGTCTTGGGCTCCAGGGAGAACTCGTCGTAGGGTTCGTAGATATAGGCATCCGTCTTGTTGAAGACGACATAGACGGGTTTGTCCGCAGCGGAAATGTCTTTGAGCGTCTTGTCCACTACCTCCATCTGTTCTTCATAATCCGGATGGGAGATGTCCACGACATGGACCAGAATGTCGGCTTCCCGCACTTCATCCAGGGTGCTCTTGAAGGCTTCGATGAGTTGGGTAGGTAGTTTCCGTATAAAGCCGACAGTGTCGCTGAGCAGGAAGGGGACGTTGCCGATGACGACTTTGCGGACTGTCGTGTCCAAGGTGGCAAACAGTTTGTTCTCTGCGAAGACATCCGATTTGGACAGCAGATTCATCAGCGTGGACTTTCCTACATTGGTGTATCCGACCAGCGAAAGTCGCACCAACTGGCCGCGGTTGCCGCGCTGGGTGGCCATCTGGCGGTCTATTTTCTTGAGTTCTTCCTTCAGTTTGGAGATGCGCTCGCGTACGATGCGGCGGTCCACTTCAATCTGGGTTTCACCCATACCGCCGCGCGTTCCCATGCCGCCGCGTTGCCGCTCCAGGTGGGTCCACATGCCCGCGAGGCGGGGGAGCATGTAGTTGTATCGGGCCAGCTCGACCTGCGTCTTTGCGTAGGCCGTCTGGGCGCGCTGGGAGAAGATTTCGAGGATCAGGCTTGTGCGGTCGATGACTGCGGATGTCTTGATGATTTTCTCAATGTTGCGCTGTTGCATCCCAGTCAGTTCATCATCGAAGATGACATAGTCTATGCAGTTTTCCTCGCAATAGTCGGCAATTTCCTTGAGTTTCCCGCTCCGGATATAGGTAGCTTTGTCCGGCCGGTCCACCCGCTGGACAAATTTCTTGTCGCCTACCGCACCGGCCGTTTCCGCCAGGAACTGCAGTTCTTCCAGGTATTCGTAGATTTTGCGCTCGTCATCATCCTGTTTGATGATGCCGACGAAGACTGCTTTTTCTTCTTTTTTATTATCCATTTCAATCGAAAAAAGGCCATCCGCATACGGACGGCCTTTGTTAAGTCTATCGCTGTATTATCGCAGCTGGAAGATCACAGGGAACTGGTAAGTCACCTTGACGGCGCGGTCACGCTGCTTGCCGGGCGTCCACTTCGGGGAGCTCTGGATCACGCGGAGAGCTTCCTTGTCCAGGGAAGGATCTACACCACGGAGGATCTTCACGTCGGAGACGGTGCCGTTCGGATTCACGGTGAACTGGACCATGACACGGCCGGACACACCGTTTTCCTTGGCGATCTCAGGATATTCGAGATGCTGGGACACCCACTTGGAGAAGGTGTTGGCATCACCGCCCTGGAACTTCGGCTTCTCCTCGACGAGGGCGAACGGAATAGCTTCCTCCTCGACAACTTCTTCCTGAACTTCCTCTACATAGTCCATAATCTCTACACCGAGGTTCGAGTCGTCCTCCAGGTTGAGGATGTTGTCATCGACCTTGATGTTGTCATCGACGATATCGATCTGGTCGGAGAGGATAGGAATTTTCGGTGCCTCAGGGGGCGGCGGAGGAGTATCCTGCGTAATCGGGATAATTTCTTCCTCGATGAGTTCGGTGGGTTGATCATCGAACACGCTGGCAGTCTTCTCGCTGGTTTTCCACTCGAATGCACCGATGGTAATCAGGAGGGACAAGACTAAACCAAACTCGACAAACAAGAGTTTCTTGTTGTTCAGATCAGCTTTGGGTGATTTCTTGACTTCCATATTCTGTGGTTATTAATAATCCGTTCGAGTTTCAAAGATAGAAATATTTATTTTTAAATCCAATTTTTTAATTTAATAGATGTAAATTTGCAAAAAAATCGGCTATGATACGCTATTTCCAGGAGGATATCCGTTTTGAACTGAAGCAGAAGATGCAGAACAACCGCTGGCTGAAAATGGTGGCCGGGAGCGAAATGCGTCGCATCGGCAACATCAATATCATTTTCTGTTCTGACAACTATATTCTGGATGTGAATATGCGCTATCTCCAGCACGATTACTTCACGGATATCATCACGTTTGACTATTGTGAGAAGGATATCCTGTCCGGGGATCTTTTCATCAGCATCGATTCTGTGCGCGAAAATGCCCTTTTCTACGGGACGGACTTCGCAGATGAGTTGAACCGTGTGATGGTGCACGGCGTTCTCCATCTGATCGGGTATGACGATCACACGGAGGAGGAGATCAAAACGATGCGCGGGAAAGAGAATTATTATCTTCAGATGAAAGCTTCCCTGTGATGGAGAGCCGGTATGATATCATCGTCGTCGGGGGAGGGCACGCCGGTTGTGAGGCGGCGATGGCCGCTTCCACGCTCGGTTCCTCCGTCCTGCTCGTTACGATGGATATGGTCGGTTTTGCGAAGATGTCCTGTAATCCGGCGATGGGCGGCATTGCCAAAGGACAGATCGTCCGTGAAATCGATGCACTTGGAGGTTGGTCCGGAATCGTTACTGATCGCTCGACGCTTCAGTTTCGGATGCTCAACCGCTCCAAGGGACCGGCGATGTGGAGTCCCCGGGCGCAGTGCGATAAAATCCAGTTTTCCCTGCACTGGCGAAAAATTCTCGAAAGTAATTATAAATTAGATATTTACGCGGATTTTGCGACTTCTTTTCTTTTTGAGAATTCAAAAATCTGCGGGATCCGTACAAATACCGGGGCGATTTTTAAGTCTCGCGCGGTTATTTTGACTGCCGGCACCTTCCTTTCGGGCAAACTTTTCATTGGCCGCACCCAAATGGAGGGGGGACGGATCGGAGAGCCGTCGTCTTATGGACTGACGGAGCAACTTCGTGAAATGGGCATCCGGTCGGACCGGATGAAAACCGGAACTCCGCCGCGCATTGATATTTCTTCTGTGGACCTGTCCCGGCTTCCGGTTCAACTTGGAGATTCCGAGCCTGCCCGTTTCTCTTTCCTTCCTGAACCCTCTGCCATTCAGGGCAGGGAACAGATGCCCTGTTACATCCTTCACACCAACGAGCAAGTTCATGAAATTCTCCGTTCCGGATTCGGGGACTCTCCACTGTTTACGGGCATGATTCACGGCCGCGGGCCGAGATACTGCCCGAGCATCGAAGATAAACTCCGTGTCTTCCCAGATAACAACGCTCACCAGTTGTTTCTTGAACCGGAAGGTCTCCGGACGAATGAATACTATCTTCAGGGTTTCTCTTCTTCACTCCCGCTTCAGGTGCAGTTGGATGCTTTGCACGCTATCAAGGGTCTCGAGCAGGTCAAGATATTCCGACCCGCTTATGCCGTTGAATATGATTTCTTTGACCCGACGCAATTGCATTCCACGCTGGAGTCGAGAATGGTCGAAAACCTCTTTCTGGCCGGACAAGTCAATGGGACGACCGGATATGAGGAGGCTGCCGCTCAGGGTTTGTTGGCCGGAATCAATGCGCATTTAAAACTCTCCGAAAAGGATCCTTTCATCCTTCGTCGTGATCAGTCCTATATCGGTGTTCTGATTGACGACCTCGTGACCAAAGGTGTGGACGAACCCTATCGGATGTTTACTTCCCGGGCAGAATATCGGATCCTGCTTCGTCAGGACAATGCCGACCAACGTCTTACTCCGTTGGCGCATGAACTTGGACTTGCAGATGAACGACGCTATTCTCTTATGCAGGAAAAGTATCGTAGGATAGGGGATTTACAGTCGTATTGCGTGGAGAAGAACCTTACTCCAAAACAGGTCAATCCGTATCTCCAGTCCGTTCATTCCAGTCTGATCACTGAATCCAGAAGAATTGCAGATCTTGCTACACGTCCTGAGGTTTCTCTTGAGGAACTGTTGCAGATTGTTCCACGTGGAACTTATCAACAGGACGAAATTGAAAGTGTTGAAATCTCTATCCGCTACCGTGGTTATATTGAGCGTGAGTTGGCGATGGCTTCGAAACTGCGGCGTCTGGAAGATCTTCGGATTCCTGAGAGTTTTGATTTCGGGAAAGTCTCTGGTCTTACGATTGAGTGTCGGCAAAAGTTGGCAAAATATCATCCGCTGACGATTGCCCAGGCTTCGAGGATTCCTGGAGTATCGCCAGCGGATATTTCTGTATTGCTTGTTTATTTCGGACGCTGAATTTACAGCCTTTTAAGTGCTGATTTTATAATCTCTTCAACATTTGCGCCGGGATTATCCTTGAGAACGGCCTGTACGGCTTTGCTGATGTTGGGTTTGGAGAATCCGAGCATCTGGAGCGCCGTAGATGCTTCCTCTGCAACTGCACCGGCGTCTGCACGGAACAGGACATCGGAGTTGACCGTATCTCCCTTGATGATCTTGTCTTTGAGTTCCAGGACCATTCGCTGTGCGGTTTTCAATCCGATGCCTTTGATTCCCTTCAGTCGGTTGACGTCTTCGCCGAGGATGGCGTTGCGCAATTCTTCTGCGGAGAGCGAGGAAAGTACCATCCGTGCGGATGCGGCACCCATTCCCGATACACCGGTAATCTGGCGAAACAGTTCCCGTTCGTCCGGCGTTGCAAAGCCGTAATCCACTTCCGAACCGTCCCTGGGATTGACCTGGCGCTGGATATAAACCCTCGCTTCCTGTTTTCCTTGGAGGGCGTCATACGTCTGCAGGGATATTTCCATGGCATATCCGATCCCTTGATTGTCGATCACTGCCATTGTCGGCGTCAGTGTCGCAAGCTTTCCTGAAATGTATTCTATCATATCACAAAAATAATGTTAAATTTGCATTTCCCTATGGTAGAGGTAGAAAAAATACGAAAAGAATTTCCCGAACTCGGTGAAACGGTCTATGGCAAGCCGCTGGTCTATCTTGACAATGCTGCGACTTCGCAGCGTCCGTTGTCCGTGATTCGGAAATGGACGGAATTATCCACGAAATACAATGCGAACCTGCATCGCGCGGTCCATCATATTGCAGATATTGCTACAACGGAATATGAACAGACACGGGATGCTGTGCGTGCCTATTTGAATGCAGATTCACGCGAAGAAATTATCTTCACCTCCGGTGCCACGGCCGCCCTCAATCTGGTTGCGTACAGTTTTGGAGAGGCTTTTTTGAATCCTGGAGACGACATTATCGTCTCGGAAGCCGAGCATCACTCCAATATCGTGCCCTGGCAACTGTTGTGTGACCGCAAAGGTGCCCGGTTGAAAGTCCTTCCTGTTGACGATTCCGGGCATTTGCGCCTTGATCTGCTGCCGGACCTGCTGACGCCCCGCACCAAACTGCTGAGCGTCGCTCATATATCCAATGTCCTTGGACTGATCAATCCTATAAAAGAGATAGTAAATATTTGTCATTCAAATAATTGTGCTGTTTTAGCCGATGGTGCGCAGGGGATTGTCCACGAGCGGGTCGACGTGCAGGATCTGGGCTGCGATTTCTATGTTTTTTCCGGCCATAAGGTCTATGCTGCACCGGGTACGGGCGTCCTGTACGGCCGCAGGGAATGGCTGGAACAGATGCCGCCCTTCCTTTCAGGGGGCGAGATGATCGGGACAGTCCGTTGGAGCGGCACGACGTTTGCTCCGCTTCCGCAGAAATTCGAAGCCGGTACGCAGAATATGGCCGGTATCCCGACACTCCGGGCGGCGCTTCAGATGGCTGACGAAATGAGAAATACGCGGACGGAAGCCGCGTTGAACGAGGTTAAAGAGTTTATATTAAACGCCTTGCTGTCAAATCCTAAAATCCACCTTTTTGGCAATCCTGTCTCTTCAGAGGAGAAAATTCCTTTGTTTTCGTTCTCCGTGGAACATTGCCATCACGAGGACCTGGCCTTGATTTTGGACAAGATGGGCATCGCCGTGCGTTCCGGGCAGATGTGTGCCGAGCCATTGATGGATCGGTTTGGGGTTACGGGAATGGTCCGGGCTTCCTTTGCTCCGTACAACACGCTTGAAGAGGCGAAATATTTTATTAAATCGCTCGACCGGGCGATCAATATGCTGGAAGGATGAAAACACTGCAGGAAGTCCAGAACGACATTGTCGAGGAATTCTCGATGTATGACGAATGGCTGGACAAGTATGAATATCTGATCGATCTGGGGAAGAATCTTGAACCTTTCCCGGACGAACTGAAGACGGATGACCGGCTGATCAAGGGTTGTCAGTCCCGGGTCTGGCTGGATACGCGGGCGGAAGGAGAGAATCTTTTCTTCCGGGCAGACAGTGATGCCATCATTACCAAGGGGATCATTTCCCTGCTGGTCGGCGTCTATTCCGGGCGGACAGCGCGGGAAATCGCTGACGACGACTTTTCCTTCGTGGAGCGTCTGGGACTGCGTGAAAACCTGTCTCCGACGCGCTCCAACGGCCTTGCGTCGATGATTGCCACCATTCGGGAAACGGCAAAAAAGCATTGTTGAAATGGAAAAAACTGAAGTTTTAACGCCCCAGGATGTCAAGGAACTGGCTCCGCTTTATGAGAATGTGGTGCTGGCCCTCCAGCAGGTATACGACCCGGAAATCCCTGTCAATATCTATGATTTGGGGCTGATCTACGAACTGAATATTGATAAGGAGCACAAGGTTTTCATCAAGATGACCTTTACGGCTCCGAACTGCCCGATGGCCGATGAGGTGCTGGCTGAAGTGCAGCACAGCGTGGAGAATACCCCGGGCATCACCGGCTGCGAAATCGAGCTGGTCTGGGATCCCGTCTGGGACCAGAGCATGCTGTCCGACGAAGCGCGTATCGCCCTGGGCTGGGATCCGGAACTGTAAAGCGATGAAGCCTGTCCCCGTATATTTCTCGCTGGGCACGAACCTGGGCGACCGGCAGGCGAACATCGAGGAGGCGCTCCGCCGTCTGGATCTTGCCATCGGGCGCCCGTACGAGGCTCTTTCTTCGATCCTTGAAACCCCTGCATGGGGCTTTGACGGTCCGCCGTTCCTGAATTGCGTGGTGCGCTACCGCACGGCCCGCCGGCCGCATACGCTGCTGCGCATCTGCAAGCGGATTGAGCGAGCGATGGGCCGCCGCGAAGTCCTGGAATATGACGCAGAGGGCCGCCGGATTTACCACGACCGCCCGATTGACATCGACATCCTGCTCTACGGCGACCTGACCGTGGACATGCCGGATCTGAAGATTCCTCATCCGCTGATGCGCTCCCGGGCGTTCATTATGCAGCCGCTGGAGGAGATTTTTGCGCAGAAATGATTACCTTTGTCCGCCTGATAATATAGTTAGTAATAAAGATATGACACAAGAAGAACTGTTCAAGGTACTCGTGGCACACTGCAAGGAGTACGGTTTCATTTTCCCGTCCAGCGAAATCTATGACGGCCTGGCCGCTGTGTACGACTATGGCCAGATGGGCGTCGAACTCAAGAACAACATCAAGCAGTACTGGTGGAACGCGATGACGCGCTTGAACGAGAATATCGTCGGCATCGATTCCTGTATCTTCATGCATCCGCGCATCTGGGAGGCTTCCGGCCACGTGGGCGCTTTCAATGATCCGCTCATCGACAACAAGGACTCCAAGAAGCGTTACCGTGCCGACGTGCTGATCGAGGATTATCTTGGCAAGATCGAGGAGAAGATCACCAAGGAAGTCCAGAAGGGCCGCAAGAAGTTCGGCGAGAGCTTCGACGAAGCGCAGTTCCGCGCCACGAACCCCAACGTGCTCCGCGAACAGGCCAAGTATGACGAAGTCCACAACCGTTATGTGGCCGCCGAGAAAGCTTCCGACTTCGCGGAATACCGCAAGATTATCATCGACTGCGGCATTGTGTGCCCGATCAGCGGGACCTGCAACTGGACGGATGTCCGCCAGTTCAACCTGATGTTCAGCACCTCGATGGGCAGCACCGCAGACGGCGCCAACACGATTTATCTGCGTCCGGAGACGGCCCAGGGCATCTTCGTGAACTACTTGAACGTGCAGAAGACCGGCCGGATGAAGATTCCTTTCGGCATCGCCCAGATCGGAAAGGCTTTCCGCAACGAGATCGTCGCCCGCCAGTTCATCTTCCGCATGCGTGAGTTCGAGCAGATGGAAATGCAGTTCTTCATCAAGCCGGGCACGGAACTCGACTGGTTCGCCAAGTGGAAGGAGAACCGCATGAAATGGCATGTCAACATCGGCATGGGCGCCGAGAACTACCGCTTCCACGACCACGAGAAGCTGGCGCACTACGCCAATGCCGCCACAGATATCGAATTCAACTTCCCCTTCGGTTTCAAGGAACTGGAAGGCATCCACAGCCGCACCAACTTCGACCTTGGCAACCACCAGAAGTTCTCCGGCAAGAAAATCGAATATTTCGACCCCGAGGAGAATGCCTCTTATACGCCGTATGTCGTGGAGACTTCCATCGGCGTGGACCGGATGGTCCTCGCGGTGCTGTCCCACTCCCTGCACGAGGAGCAGCTGGAGAACGGCGAGACCCGCGTCGTGCTGAGCATCCCTGCTCCGCTCGCGCCGGTCAAGGCCGCGGTCCTGCCGCTTGTCAAGAAGGACGGCCTGCCCGAACTCGCCCAGGAGGTGATGAACGAACTCAAATTCGACTTTAACTGCCAGTATGAGGAGAAGGACAGCATCGGCAAGCGCTATCGCCGCCAGGATGCCATCGGCACCCCGTTCTGCATCACGGTGGACCACGAATCGCTGAGCGACCGCTGCGTCACCGTGCGCGACCGCGACACGATGGAGCAGACCCGTGTCCCGATCGCAGAGCTCCGCGCCCTGATTGACAAGAGGGTCAACCTGAACAACCTCCTGCGCAACCTCTGATGGCGCAGACATTCACCGATCTGGGCCGCATCGAGGCCATCCAGCAGCTCTTCGAGGGGACGGGTTATGCCCCCTTCGGGGAGCCGCTGTGGTTTGAAGCGAATCCCCAGGACTGCGTCACAACGGCGTCGGCGCTGCTGTTGGAGGGGATTGACTTCGACCTTGTCTACTTCCCGCTCCGCCATCTGGGCCGAAAGTCCGTGCTGCGTGCGGTGGGCGAGCTGTATGCCGTGATGGCAGGGCCAGAGACGCTTTCCGTCCAGCTCGGCATCTCCGCCAAACTTGATTTCCCGCAGGTGCAGGAACTCTGGTGGGGGATTGCTGCAACGGCGCAGGAGCACGGTTTCCGGCATCTCTGCCTGGATCTGCAGCCCTCCCGCAACGGGCTGACGATCGCCCTTTCTGCGACGGGCCGCCACAATGCCGCCGTTTCCGTGTCCCGTCCGAAGGCGCAGTCCAAGGACCTGATTTGCGTGTCCGGTGCACTTGGCGCCGCTTTTCTCGGCCTGCAGGTGCTGGAGCGCGAACGCGTCCGATTCGACCAGGGCGCCCGGGACCACAAGGAGCTTGAACAGTATAAAATGCTCGTCGGTGCCTATCTGCGGCCGGAAATCGACGCGCAGACGGCCCGCCAGCTCATCCAGTCCGGCGTTACGCCTTCTCACGGTTATTTCGTCACGCGCGGCCTGGCCGACGCCCTGCTGCGCCTGACGCGCGACAGCGGCCTCGGTGCCAAGGTCTATGCCGACAAAATTCCCTTCGAAGGAGGCAGCTTCGCCCTCGGCAAGGAACTGAACCTGGATCCCGTGTCCGCCGCGATGAACGGCGGCGAGGACTACAAACTCCTCTACACCGTACCGATCGCGCAATATGAGCGATTCCGTACGGATTTCCAGACCTTCGACATCATCGGACATCTGGCACAGCCCGATGCCGGCACGGTGCTGGTGTCTCCGGACGGCCTGGAACACCGGGTGTCCGCCCAGGGTTGGACCCCGGCGGAGTGACGATTCTGACTAGAGATAAACAAAAAACGGCTTTCTCATTGGTTAGAAAGCCGTTTTGTTTTATGTGTTTTCTGATTTAAAAACAAATTTTTCCGAATTAAAAATAAATCAAAGGGGAAATTCCGACGCTTTCTCACAGATTACCCCAGGCTCGTTCGGGCGAGGTAATCCTTGAATTCCTGCTTGTAAAGGTCCCCGACGGGAACCGTCGTGCCGTCGTCGAGCGTGATGCCGTCACGGCCGGCTTCGCGGATGCGGGAGAGGTTGATGATATAGGAGCGGTGGACACGCATAAAGCGGTCGGCGGGAAGCCGCTCCTGCACCGCCTTGAGACGCGTGAGCACGAGCAGGGGCACCGTTGCGCCCTCATACCAGACTTTCACATATTCGCTCATCCCTTCGACATAGCGGATGTCCGCCACGCGCACGCGCACGGTCCGGTAGTCCGCCTTGAAAAAGATGGCGTCATCCTGCAGGGCCACGGCCGGCGTCTCAGCAGCGGCCGGGTTCACTTCCAGGCGCTGGCGAAGCCGCTCGGCCGAGGCCATGAAATCCGCCAGAGAGAAGGGCTTGAGCAGGTAGTCCACGGCATTGACGCGGAAGCCCTGCACGGCGTAGTCGGAGTAGGCCGTGGTGAAGACGACCAGCGGGGGATCTTGCAGCGTGCGCACGAATTCCAGCCCCGAAATGTCCGGCATGTTGATATCCAGAAACATCGCGTCCGCCGGCTTCTCCTCCAGTACGCGCCGGGCCTCCAGCGCACTGCGACACGCCGCCGTTAGTTCCAGAAATGGAACCTTGGCGATATACATTTCCAGCTGCCTGAGCGCCAGGGGCTCGTCATCGACGGCGATTACGCGGATCTTGTTCATGCGGCGGAGGATTCGGTTTGGCCGGGGAGGACCAGAAGAAGTTCGTAGGCACCGGCTCTCTGGTCGATGTGCAGGGTATAGCGGTCTCCGTAAAGGAGGTCCAGGCGGCGCCGGACATTCTCCTGGCCGATGCCGGAGCCGTCCTGCCGCAACGGGGCCTGCCGACTGTTGGCGCAGCGGAAGATGATCTTGCCGCCGTCCACGGCGAGGGAAATGCGGATGAAGGAGGTGCTCTCATAGCTCACGCCGTGCTTGAAGGCGTTTTCCACGAAAGACGCGAACACGAGCGGAGGCACCTGTGCCCCGCCGTCGGTGTCCGGCAGGTCAAGCGTGATCTCCACCCCGTCGGAATAGCGCATCCGCATCAGGGAGACGTAGTGCCGCAGGAAATCCAGTTCCTGCGCGAGCGGGATCGTCGGCGCCGCGGAGTCGTAGAGGATATGGCGCATCATCCGGGACAGTTCCACGATGCTCTCCTTGGCCTTTTCAGGGTCGATATCCACCAGCGCGTGGATGTTGTTGAGCGTGTTCATGAAGAAGTGCGGATTGATCTGGTAGCGCAGGGCATCCAGGCGTCGCTGCAGGTTCTCCGTCTCCAGTTCCTGCACGCGCGCGGCATTGCGCGCGGACTGGAATTGGTATTTGATGCCGATATTGGCCGCCAGCATCAAGATGCCGAGCAGAAGTTTGAGCAGCTCCGGATGCAGGGGCATCGGGCCGCCGCGCATTCCGTCCGGCGGGGGCCCGCCCGGCCCGCCGAAGCCGCCCGGGGGCTCCATCGGTTGCAGGGAGGGATCCGGCCCGATCCGGGTCAGCACAAGCCAGGCCCCGAAAACGGCCAGCAGTCCCAGCGTGCAAAGGACATACGCCGTCGGTTTGCCCTGGCGCAGCAGCAGCGGCGCCGCGAGGTAGTTGTGCAGCAGGAACAGCGCCAGGAAGGGCAGGATCCGCATCCAGAGCTGGAAAATCTCGCGAAAGGAGGGCTGTGCGTCCGGGAGGGACACGCTCCGGAGCAGCATCATCAGTGCGCCGAACAGGAACACCCCGGCCCAGACAATCAGGTAGAGCCGGTTCTCGCTGCGTTCCTCTATGCGTATCGCTTTCATCTGACACAAAAATAGACAATTTCGGGCAAAGGCATTCCGCTTTCACTGAAGAAATCGGCCCGTTCGCTGAAACTTTTTCAAATCGGCAAAAAAATTGCCCTGGGAGCCGGGTGTGTGACTAAAACCATTGTATTATGAGAAGAGTAGCATTTTGTTTCCTGCCCGCTGTCTGCTTCGCATGCAGCAGCCTTTCCGATCCACTGGCCATCAACTCGTCCGAAAGCGAGAGTACGGAACCCTATGTCAGCAATTACAGCCAGGACGACGAGGGAGACAATATCGACAATGTCTCCTTTGACCGGACCATCACCATCACGTTCTCGCCGTCCGGCTCCGCGTCCGTATCGGGCGACGAGCACGGCATCGTCAAGGTCAGCGGCAATGACGTGACCGCCGACAATTCCGCGTATGACGAAAAAGTCCTTTACCGGCTCACCGGAAGCACCTCGGACGGTTTCTTCAAGCTTTACAGTGCCAACAAGCAGGCGATTGTGCTCGACGGCGTGAGCATCACCAACGGCAGCGGCGCCGCCATCAACAACCAGAGCAAGAAGCGCACCTTCGTGGTGCTTTCGGGTTCCAACACGCTCGCGGACGGCGCCGATTATTCCGACACGCCCGCCGATGAGGACGAGAAGGCGGCTTTCTTCAGCGAGGGGCAGCTCGTCTTCAGCGGCACCGGATCCCTCACCGTCACGGCCACGGGCAAGGCCGGCATCACCTCCGACGATTATGTCCGTTTCCTGGGCAGCCAGACGGTCTCGGTGAAGTCCTCGGCCGGACATGGCGTGCGCGGCAAGGACGCCGTGGTGGTCTCGGACGGCACGCTAGGCATCACCGTCAGCGCGGCCGGCAAGAAGGGCATCTCTTCCGATGGCGACGTCCTCTTCGAGGGCGGGAAAACGACCGTCAGCGTGTCCGGCGCCGTGGACACATCGGACAGCAGCGATCTCAGCGGCTCGGCCGGCGTCAAGGCCGACGGCGTGTTCACGATGAAGGACGGTGCGCTGACCATCACCAACACCGGCAAGGGCGGCAAGGGCATCAGCGGTGACCAGCAGGCCTATTTCTACGGCGGCAGCGTCAAGGTGACCGTGTCCGGGGCCAATTACGGCACTTCCTCCTCCGGCGGTTTCGGCGGGCCCGCCGGCTGGGGCGGCAACAACTCTTCCGACAACTCCGTCGCGGCCAAAGGCATCAAGTTCGACGGTGACATCGTGATCGAGGGCGGCTCCATCAGCGCCACGGCCTCCAGCCACGAGGCCATCGAGTCCAAGGGCACGATCAGCATCTCCGGCGGCACTGTCTATGCCAAGTCCTCCGACGACGCCATCAACTCCGCCAGCCACCTGACCATCTCCGGCGGTCTCGTATGCGCCTGGTCCACGGGCAACGACGGCCTGGACGCCAACGGCGATATGTATATCAAAGGCGGCGTGATCTACGCGGTCGGCTCCGGCGGGGCGGAAGTGGCGCTCGACGCCAACACCGAAGGCGGCCACAGACTCTATATCAGCGGTGGCACGCTCTTCGCCCTCGGCGGGCTCGAAAGCGGCGCCCAACTCACCCAGAACTGCTATTCCGCTTCCTGGAACAAGAGCAGCTGGTACGCCCTGACGGTCGGCTCCGACACCTTCGCGTTCAAGACGCCTGCCTCCGGCGGCTCTGGACTCGTGGTCTCCGGTGCATCCAAGCCCGGATTGAAGTCCGGCGTCAGCGTGTCCGGCGGCAGCAGTATCTTCGAAGGAACGGGCATGACCGGCGCCACGGTCACCGGCGGTACGGATGTCAGCCTGTCCTCCTACTCGGGCGGCAACGGCGGCGGCATGCCCGGCGGGAGGTGGTAGCACCGGTCCTGTCTGCTGATGGTCTTTGTCCGTTCGCTGAAAAAAGGAAGGGCTCTCCGGAAATCTTTCTATTTTGCGCAAACAAACACGCTGATTCTTAATATGAATAACATGAAACAATTCCTGAACCTGTCAGTTCTCGCGGCGCTCCTCCTGCCCGTCGGGGGGTGCGTCGGAGACCTGATCACCCTGGAAGAAGACGAACAGACCGTTGTCGTCCAGGTGGATCCGTCCCTGGCCTGGAGCGCTTCCTCGTACGAAGCGACCCTCGGCGCGGACAATACGTTCCCGACCCTGACCAACGAGTACGGCGTCAGCGTGTCCTATTCTTCCTCCGACAAGAGTGTCGCCACGGTCGGCTCCGACGGCACCGTCACGCTCGTGGCGGCCGGCACGACCACGATCACGGCCGTCTCGGCGGAGACGGAGGAGTACGAGGCCGGCAGCGCCTCCTACACGCTCTCCGTCGTCAAGAACGGCAACAGCATCTATTGGAGCAACGCTTCTTATGAAGCCACGCTGGCCTCCGATGACAACAGTTTCCCCACGCTCACCAACGAGCACAAGTTGACGGTCAGTTATGCCTCGTCTGACGAATCGGTCGCTACCATCTCGTCCGACGGCACCGTGACCCTGGTCGGCGTGGGCACGACGGGCATCTCCGCCACAACGGAAGCGACGGACACCTATGCCGCCTGTACGGCCACGTATTCGCTCAAGGTCGTCAAGCACGAGGTCTCGCTGACCTGGTCCGCCAGCTCCTGCTCCGCCTCCCTGGCCGGTACCAACACCTTCCCGACGCTGACCATCGACCCTTCCGACGCAGGCATCAGCGTCAGCTACGCCTCGTCCAACACGGCCGTGGCCACGATTTCCGCCGACGGCACCGTCTCCCCGGTCGCCAAGGGCACCACCACGATCTCCGCCACCTTCGACGGCAACGACACCTATTCCTCCGCCTCGGCCTCCTACTCCCTGACGGTGACGGACGGCAGCGACGACGGCGCCGTGTCGATGGTTTTCGATTCCGCCGGAGACACCGGATCCGATGACGACATCTCCAATACCACCTTCACCCGTCTGGTCACGATCACATACGCCTCCGGCGGAGCCAGCGTGTCCGGCTACAGCGCCGTAAGCGATGTATTCGACGTCAGCGTGAGCGGCAACCAGGTCACTATCAGTTACTCCGGCTCCGAGAATGTGGCCTACAAGCTTACCGGAACAGCTTCCGACGGTTTCTTCAAGCTCTACAGCACCAAGAAGCAGGCCCTCTGGCTGAGCGGCGTGTCCGTCACCAACAGCAGCGGCGCCGCTGTCAACAACCAGAGCGGCAAGCGCACCTTCGTCTATCTCGAAGGGACCAACACCCTTGCCGACGGCTCCTCTGCCGCGTATTCCACCAGCGGGGACGAGGATATGAAGGGCGTGCTTTTCTCCGAAGGGCAGCTGATCTTCAGCGGCAGCGGTTCGCTGACCGTCACGGCCAACAACAAGCAGGGAAAGTCCGGCATCGTCTCCGACGATTATGTACGGATGATGGACAGTCCGACCGTCAGGGTCAGCGCCGGCAGTTCCGCCGGACACGGCATCCGGGGGAAAGAGTATGTCCAGCTCTCCGGCGGTTCGCTGACCGTCTCTACGGCCGCGAATATGAAGAAAGGTATCGGCTCCGACGGCTATGTGTTCGTGGAGGGCGGGCAGACCGGGATCACCGTCACGGGCGGCGTCGCCTACGACAGCGACGATGCCGAGTACAAGGGGACGGCCGGCATCAAGGCGGACAACTACTTCGCGATGACGGGCGGCACCGTGACGATCACCAACAGCGGCACCGGCGGCAAGGGCGTCAGCGCGGGCAGCTACGACTACTATTCCGAAAACGGCTCTCTCTCTGACAGTTATATCTCCGGCGGTACCCTGACCGTCAAGACCACCGGCAGCGAATCCAACGATGTCTCCTCCAAGGGAATCAAGATCGGATTCAAGCAGAAGTCCGGCAGCAGTTACATTTATGCCGGCAATCTGAAAATTTCCGGCGGAGCCGTCAACGTGACCGTCTCCAAGAGCGAGGGCATCGAGTGCAAAGGTTCGCTGACCGTCTCCGACGGTGAAGTATATTCCTATTCGACGGGGGATGATGCCATCAACAGCCAGGGAGAGCTGAATATCTCCGGCGGCGCGGTGTACGCCTATTCTTCGGCCAACGACGCCATCGACAGCAACGGCAACACAAAACTTTCCGGCGGCTATGTCTTCGCCGTCACGACGAAGGGCAGCCCGGAAGTGGCGCTCGACGCCAACACCGAGGGCGGCTATAAACTCTACATCAACAGTGGCGCCACCGTCGTGGCCTACGGCGGTCTGGAAAGCGGCTATTCCGCCTCGCAGACAGTCTACAGCATGAATTGCTCGGCAGGCAACTGGAATGCCCTGTACAACGGAAGTTCCTGTCTGGCGGCATTCAAAGCCCCGTCCGGCATTTCCAGCGTAGTCGTATCCGCTCCGTCCCTGAGCAGGGGCTACACGGGTGTGACCGTCGGCGGCAGCACGCTCTGCAACGGTATCTGGGCCACGTCCGGAATTTCCGGCGGCACGGAAACCTCCCTGAATTCCTACAATGGAGGCGGCAATCAGGGCGGAGGGGGCAACCAAGGCGGTCCCGGGGGCGGAAGATAATCCTATTTAATCAGAATGCAGTATGAACAAGATAGTTTGTATGGCAGCGGCGCTGCTGCTTTCGGTCTGCGGGGCGTTTGCGCAGACCGGCACCCAGAAGATCAACAAGAAGAACCTGGTGATCAAGGAGTGGAACACCGACGCAAACTCCAAGACGCGGGTCCTGGACCATATCACGACCTTCAATGCCGACGGCAAGAAGATAGAAGAAATCGAGTACGGCCAGTCCGGACAGAAATGGCGCAAGCGCTTCGAATACGATGCCGCAGGCAAGGTCAGCGTAGAATACGTGTACGACGACCGCAACCGGCTGGACAACTACAAGAAGTTTGAATACAACGAGTTCGGACGCAAAAAGACACAGTACACCTATTCTCCGAAGGGAAAACTCAAAACCATCAAGGTGTATGAATACATCGCCGAAGACGCTTGAGCAAGCGCTGGATTCTTTCTCCCCGATCCACCTCGGGGAGATGGATTCCATCAAGTTGATGAACCGCATCGACACCAAGTTCCTCACCACGGAGCAGACGCTTGTCGGCATCCTGGAGGATGCGGCACGGCAGGGCTACCGGGCGCTGGAGACGGAGGGGACGAAGATCAGTTCCTATGACTCGCTCTATTACGATACCCCCGGGCGGCAGATGTTTCTGGATCACCACAACCGGCGGTTGGTCCGCCAGAAGGTCCGGACCCGCACCTACGTCGGAAGCGGCCAGACCTTTCTGGAGATCAAGCGGAAAAACAACCACGGTCGTACCAAAAAGAAACGGACGGAGATCGCGGCGGCAGCCTTTAAGGATTTCCACGCGGATGCGTCCGGGATGGCCCTGCTGGAGAAATACTGTGCCTTTCCGGCTGACAGCCTGAGTCCCGTGCTGGAGACCCTTTTCCGCCGGATCACGCTGGTCAACGCCGCCAGGACGGAGCGCCTGACCATCGACACGGCCTTGAGTTTCGTGAACCACCGTACCGGACACGAGGCCTCCCTGCGGGATGCCGTGATCATCGAACTCAAACAGGACGGCCGGGCGGCGAGCGAGATGCGGGGGATCCTCCTCGGCCACCGCGTCAAACCGATCCGCGTGAGCAAGTACTGTATCGGAGAGACCCTGACGGACGAGACCGTGAAACATAACCGTTTTAAATTGAAAATCAGAACGATTGAAAAAGTAATCAACAAAAAACTGACGACGATATGATGCTGCAAACAGACAATTTGGGAGAATACAACCTCGCTGACGAGGATGTATTCGACGTCCAGGCCATCACGGATGCGATGATGACCCCGGTCCAGAGCCTGACGGAACTGGGAATCCGGTTCCTGCTGAACCTGGTAGTATGCTGGGTTATCGTACACTTCTTCTACTACCGCAAGAGCCACAGGCGCGACTATTTTTTCACCTTTCTGGTCTTCTCTTCCGCCATGGTCCTGCTGCTCTATATGATGGGCAATGCCGAGGTGGGTGTCGGGCTGACCCTGGGCCTGTTCGCCATCTTCGGCGTGATCCGCTACCGCACGGAGACCGTCCCGATCCGGGAGATGACCTACCTGTTCGTCATTATCGCCCTGGCGGCGCTCAACGGCCTCTCGCCGCTCTTCCGCCTTGCCGGAGCCGTCACGGACCATGCGCACTATGTGCTGGATGCCGCCACGCTCGGCGTCACGGTCCTGGCCAACTTGCTGATTGTCGGGCTGATATGGATCCTGGAGAGCGGACGCTTCCTGGCGCAGACCTCGACCAAACTGGTGCTCTACGACCGGATCGAACTGATCGTCCCGGAGCGGCGTGCCGAGCTGGTCGCCGACCTGGAGAAGCGCCTCGGATTCCCGGTCGAAGACCTGGAAATCGGCCACGTGGACTTCCTCAAAGACGCGGCCTTCATCAAGGTACGCTACCGGCTCTCCCAAGGACAGGACGCCACGATCGACCAGCTCACAAAAGCCAAAGATTATGTCGGATAATAGAATTATATATATATGAAAATCAGATACTTATTCCTTTCCTCCCTGTTGCTTGTTCCGTTCCTTGGCCGGGCCCAGGGGACGGAGAACGCCCTGGAGAACGACTTCGCTACGCGCACTTCCGTCGCGTTGGACAAGAAACTCGCCAAGGGCCTGCACCTGACGGCCGAGTATGAACTCCGGACGGAGAACGCCCTTTCCAAAATCGACAGGCACCAGGCCTCGCTGGGCCTGACGTACAAGTTCAACAACTGGCTCAAGGGCGGCCTGGAATACACGTTTTTCGACCGCTATGGCACCAACGCGGGCTGGCAGCCGCGCCACCGCGCCTCGGCTTTCCTCACGGTCGGCTACAAATTCGGCAACTGGCGCCTCTCACTGCGGGAAATGGCCCAGCTGACCCACAAGACCGAGGACTTGAACAGCTATCAGGAAACCCGGAATCCGGTTACGCTCAAGACGCGGCTCAAGGTCCAGTACAAGGGATTCGCCGCCGTCGAGCCGTACGCATTCTTCGAGTTCAAGACCGTCCTGAACGATCCGGCCTGCGCGGCCACCTGGAATACGACGCAACAGGCGTACACCGCCTATACGTTCAAGGGCTATACCGATACCTACATCAACCGCTACCGCGGCGGAATCGGCCTCACCTGGAAGATCAGCAAGCAGCACGCCATCGACCTGTACGGCCTGTTCGACTATTGTCGTGACAAGAATATCGACACCAACAAGGAGGGGACCAGGCTCAAGAGCCTGACCTGGGACCGGACGTTCCGCTCCACAGTAGGTCTCGGCTACACGTTCTCGTTCTGAAACGAGCCTGCGGGAAGGCGCTACTTGTGTGAGACGCTGTACTGCACGCCGAGTTTCTGGAGGGCGCCGATGAAGGGTTCGCAGACGGATACGGCGTATTTCTTGGACTTGAAGTCCAGATTGTAGCCCGTGGCTTTGTCGTGCAGCAGCAGGGAGAGCGGGGTCTTGCCTTTGTACTTTTTGAGGGTGGACACGAGGCCCGCGCGGAATTCCGGCGAGAGCCGGTCGGACGCGAGGATGATGCTGAAGCCGGTGAGCAGGTCCTCTCCCAGGTTGCCCAGCAGGGTGATTTTCTTGATCTTGAACCCGTAGGGAGCGCGCTTCCCGGCGGCCCGCTCCTCGGGCTTGACGAAGTACCGTGAAGCAATCTCGCCTTCGATGAAGATCTGGGCGTGCAGCTGCATATAGGGCAGCCAGGCCTGGTAGTCCTTGCCGAAGAGGGCGAACTCGAACGTCCCACTATAGTCCTCTACTACGACGCGAGCGCCCTGGGAACCGTTGCGCGTGGTCAGGGTCTTGACATCCGTGACGATGCCGGCGACGGCGGCCTTGCCGGCCTTGTCCTGGCCCTCGCATTCGTCGATGCGCGCCTGCAGACCGCTGAGAGGGCAGTCCGCGAAGGTCTCGATCTCAAAGCGGTAGCGGTCCAGCGGGTGCGACGAAAGGTACATCCCCACGAATTCCTTCTCCTGCTGGAGCAGCGCGAGGAGATCCTCGTCTCCGCTCATCACCGGGGCTTCCGGCCGCACGGGCTTGAGCTCCTCGACCTCGCCGAAGAGCGAGTTGGCGGAATCCATCTGGTCGTTGCGGTAGAGCCCGGCGTAGCGGACGATCTCGTCGATGAAGAGTTCCCCGTTCTTGCACGGGAGGAAGTATTGCGAACGCTTGAGCCCGAATGAGTCGAGGGCGCCGGAATAGACGAGCGTCTCGACGCTGCGCCGGTTAAGCATTTCGGCCATCCGCTCCACGAAGTCGAACAGGTCCGAGAACGGACCGTGCTCCGTGCGTTCGCGGATAATGGCCTCCACGACGTTCTCGCCGAAACCTTTCAGGCCTCCCAGGCCGTAGCGGATATCGCCTTTCCGGTTGACGGAGAACTGCGCGTCGGATTCGTTGACGTCGGGGCTGAGCACACGGATGCCGGCCTTGCGGCAGTCGGCCATGATCTCCTTCATCTCCTCCATGTTGGAGATGTTCTGCGTGAGGTTGGAGGCCTGGAACTCCGACGGATAATGGGCCTTGATCCAGGCCGTCTGGTAGCTCACCCAGGCATAGCAGGTGGCGTGCGACTTGTTGAATGCGTATTTGGCGAAGGCCTCCCAGTCGGACCAGATCTTCTGCAGGACGTTCTCGGGATGCCCGTTGGCGAGGGCGCCCTTCATGAAGGACTCCTTGAGCGAGTCGAGCACGGCCTTCTGCTTCTTGCCCATCGCCTTGCGGAGCTTGTCGGCCTTGCCCTTGGAGAAGCCGGCGAGTTTCTGCGACAGGCGCATCACCTGCTCCTGATAGACCGTGACGCCGTAGGTCTCCTTGAGCAGTTCCTCCATTTCGGGCAGGTCGTAGTGGATCTTGGACGGATCGTTCTTGCCGGCCACGAAGTCCGGGATGTAGTCCATCGGGCCCGGGCGGTAGAGGGCGTTCATGGCGATCAGGTCCTCGAACCGCTCCGGGTGCAGGCGGATCAGCCACTCCTTCATGCCGCCGGATTCAAACTGGAAGATGCTCTTGGTGTCGCCCCGGGCGTAGAGGTCATAGACAGCCGGGTCGTCGATCGGGATGGCCTCGATGTCGATGTCCTTGCCGAAGCGCTTCTTCACCAGGGCCAGCGCGCGGTCGATGATGGACAGGGTCTTGAGCCCGAGGAAATCCATCTTGAGCATACCCACGTCCTCGATCTTGGTGCCTTCGTACTGGCTTACCCAGACTTCCTGCCCCGTGGCCTTGTCGGTGCCTATCGTGATGGGGATGTAGTCCGTGAGGTTGCCGCGGCCGATGATCATCGCGCAGGCGTGGATGCCCGTCTGGCGGATGCAGCCCTCGAGCTTGAGGGCGTATTCGAGCACCTCGCGCACGAGCGGCTCGCCCTCCTCGTACTCGTGTTTGAGCTCCTTGATGTACTTGACGCTGTTCGCCAGCGTGGGTTTGTATTCCTTGTCCTCGCCGTTCTCCCGGACCACGATCGGGCGGTCGGGGATCATCTTCGTAAGGCGGTTGGACTCGGGGATGGGGAGGTTGGAGATGCGCGCCACGTCCTTGACGGCCAGCTTCGCGGCCATCGTGCCGAACGTGATGACGTGGGAGATATGGTCGGCGCCGTAGTGGTCCTGCACATACTGGATCACGCGGTAGCGCCCTTCGTCGTCGAAATCCACGTCGATATCCGGCATCGAGATGCGCTCCGGGTTGAGGAAGCGCTCGAACAGGAGATCGTAGCGGATCGGATCCAGGTTGGTGATGCCAAGGCAGTAGGCCACGCACGATCCGGCGGCGGAGCCGCGCCCCGGACCCACGGACACGCCGTTGCGCCGCCCCCAGTTGATGAAGTCCTGGACGATGAGGAAATAGTCCGGGAAACCCATATAGGAGATGGTCATCAGCTCGAAGTGCAGGCGGTCTTTCTGCTCGGGGGTCAGCGTGTCGCCGTAGCGTTTCCGCGCGCCTTCGTAAGCCAAGTGGCACAGATAGGCCACGGACCGGCAGAATTCGTCGCCGCGGTAGGTTTTGACCTCCTGGCCGTCCGCATCTTTCGAGACGTCGTATTTGCCGTTTTCGATGATGTCGGCATAGGCCGAGAGGTGCGTATCGATCCGGGCGAGGAATTCCTCCGGGAGTTCGAACTTCGGCAGGACATGGCCGCGGTTGATTTCATAACGCTCCACCTTGTCGAGCACTTCCAGCGTGTTGGTCAGCGCTTCCGGGTGCTCCGGGAAGAGCGCCGCCATCTCCTCCTCGCTCTTGAGGTATTCCTGCTGGGTGTAGCGCAGGCGCTTGGGGTCGTCCACGGCGGCGTTGGTCGTCAGGCAGATGAGCCGGTCGTGGGCCGGACCGTCCTCCTTGCGCACGAAGTGCACGTCGTTGGTGGCGACCACCTTCACGCCATGCTTTTCCGCCAGCTCGAAGATCCGGGCGGTATATTCCTTCTGGCGCTCGTAGAGATCGAGCCCCATCCCGGGAACCTCCGTCTTGTGGAGCATCACCTCCAGGTAATAATCCTCGCCGAAGACGCGCTTGTGCCATTCGATGGCCTTGTCCACGCCCTCCGCATCGCCGGCAAGGATGCCGCGGGGGATCTCCCCGGCCATGCAGGCGGAGCAGCAGATCAGGTCCTCGTGGTATTTCTCCAGCACCTCGTGGCTCACGCGCGGCTTGTAGTACATCCCTTCGATGTGTCCGGTGGACACGATCTTCATCAGGTTCCTGTAGCCGTTGTAGTTCTTCGCGAGCAGGATGAGGTGGTAGTATTTCTTGTGGTCGTTGTCCTTGAGGCGGTGGTCGTAGTGCTGCGTGACATAGATCTCGCAGCCGAAGACGGGCTTGACGTCCGGATGCTTCTTGGACACGTCGCTGAAGTCCTTGACACCGTACATGTTGCCGTGGTCCGTGATGGCGAGGCCCGGCATGCCGAGTTCTTCCGCGCGGCGGAAGAGCTTCTCGATGTCGCTCATTCCGTCGAGGATGGAATACTGGGTATGGACGTGCAGGTGTACGAAAGGCATAAGCACACAAATATACGAAAAAATCCGGCGCGAACACCGGATTTTTTCTATCGGACAAGACAATGGACCGGGTCAGAAGGTATACCCCACCCGGAAATTGACGTTCCCGCCGCCGTTGCCGACAATATCATACGCCAGCGTACAGCGCAGATGATTCCAGGCCACCAGCCCGACCCGCGGTGCGATAAAGGGCGACACGCCTTTCGGCGTATAATAAGAATCGGGAGGAACATCGAACATTCCCGAGCCCATCCGGTGCGCCCGCGCGTTGTAGCGGGACAAATCAAAAGGCACGGAGACACCCCCTTCAACGCCCGCGAACAGTACAAGGTTGCGGTTGACGCGATAGTTATAATCCGCAGCGAAGTATATTTCAATGGATGCATACGCCGGACGCGATTCTTCATACAAGCGGGTAAAGAGGCCGGAGCGCGCCCCGAATCCGAGATCGAACGGACTGTTGGCGAAGTTGTAGCGCAACTCCAGACCGATCATTGGCCGAAGTTGATTCGAGATGGCGCCCATCTTGTAGACCGGAATACCGGCGCCCAGATAGACTTCTCCGGAGATCGCCTTTTTCGCATCGCGGTCTTTTATTGGAAGTTCTTGCGCAGACAAGTGTCCGGGAAAGATCGAGCAAACGATCAGGAACAATAATACTTTTTTCATTGAATGTAAATACTTTATCCGTTTTGTTTCAATACAACATCTGTACCACTCTCCTAAAAGGCTGTCCCGACACGGAGAGCACCCAAATTTCCATTATCATCAAGAGCCTGATACCAGAATTGTCCTCCAACCGGCACATATGTTTTGCCCAGTATTTCCTCGGACAAAGCCATTGCAACTTCGTTTGTATTCGATCCTGACACGAACCAGGTCCCGACAAAAATATATTGAACATAATCGTGACCGGACAGCCGGAGAACCTTTGCGGTACCGATATCAATTCCGGTCGAATTTAAAATAATGGACCTGAGCGTAGGATTGCCGCCCACGACGACATTGTTCAGCTGATTGTCGGGCACAACATATCCTCTGATTTCGACCATTGTTTCATTATATCCCATATACGGGTACGTCGTTGTAAAAAACGTTGGTATTGTATTGCTCGGCGGGACCAATTCTCCTGTATTGTGACCTCCTTTTAGGATTATGTTTTTCCACGTAATCATAAGTTCTTGCGAAGTAACTGAAGTCCACCCCCAAAACCCACTCTTCTGACACTTTAACAATGCTCCCCGTTCATCATATACTATATAGTCGTGATGATATACTTGTGTCCAGACACGTCTATTCTCTGGTAAGGAATACATAACTTGTTGGTTGTCCAGGTCGTTGCCTGAGTATGTCGGGAAGTTTGACCATAAAAATGAAGGGAAAGAGGATGTTGCTTTTGTCGGATATTCGCTTGCATCACACGCAAATTCAGGAGTGTACGCAATGGCGTTTTTTTTCTTAAACGTGTCAAAACGAAAAATCGACGGTGCCATTTCATATGTGTCCTCTGATACCAGTTTTCCTTCGCTGTTTTCAAAACCTGCATAGCTGCGTTCAAACTCTGTCCTTAATGATATCGGGAAATAGTATGTCCCCCTTGGAGAAATCTTATACATTGTCTCGCCAACACACAATTCTCCTCTGGCATTCAACAGTCTTGCAAAGGATTTGTTTGGGATAAGGTCATCATATCTGAGTTTATCGTAAATAGTCACGTTATCTTCAAGTGACTTATCACCGTATGTACCATATTCATAAGATAGAATAGGATCATTCAAGATATCTACTTCTTTTATAGATGAAAACAGAGAAGGAGTGTTGCTATTTAGCGTTCCTTTTGTGCTCATATCTGTATTGCCCTTATTTATACAATTCCTTAATGAACTTTTCGAATCAAAATAATTGTAAGGCATTTCAGGCTCTGAAGCGTTTGCTAAATTGATGGAAGCGCTGGTATCCATTCTGGAACAACCCCAAATAAGGACTGGCATAGCCAGTAGAATTAATTTATGCATAATTCTGTGATTTTAAAGTGATACGACTATATTACTGAAAATGAACCGATATACTTTTCTCCCGCTTCCACGGTGAGCATAATGGTCCAATTGCCGGATGAACCTGAAATTGGAAAGATCGTTGCTCCCACGAGCGAATCAATAGAAAACTGGCAATATTCACCTGTAGTCTGGTTTTCAATCTCCACGGAAATTGTTCCCAGATCTGCCAGTATAGTCACCAGAAGAGCAGAATCGTCTTCCAGAAGGCAAACAATAGGAATTTGCGCAGGGGCGCGATGGTGTACCGAGGATGACATCCCCGACCGGCAGATTACAATCTCCTTTTGTTCCGCCTTTGCGAAAAAATGACTGGATACGGCAACTGTTGCCGCGATTAAAAAACATAGTCTCGTCTTCATGATTTTGTGTTTAAACCTTTGACAAAACTACATCCGAAACGCAGAACGACAGCTGACGATAGCTAAATTTGTTCGGTCAGCAAATATGATTGAGTATCAAATAGTTATCTGAGATCTTCCCGGTTAGGATGAAAAAAAATCTGACGGAAGTCCGCAAACTTCAGGTTCAGAGACCGTTATCGGAACAGCTCTAGATAGCGCCCCCTTCCGGGTGCGGAGGACCGGGCAATTTCCGTTTTGAGCCGATACTTGCGCGCATAGAGAGCATCTGCATCAACACCCATCAGGACACTGATGGTCGGGATGTCCAAGCCGGCAAAAACGTAGCCGACCAAGTAATAGGCCTGCTCCCGCATCTTCGGAAAATCTCTCCGAAAGTCTGACATAATGTTATCCAGATGTTTATCCAACAATCGTTCGAATTCCTTATGGTCTCCGCCCTTGCCGGTGAAGTCCCAAATAATCCGGTCCAGACGGCGCAGGACCGCCCGGTCGGAAGCGTTCCGGTCATCAATCTTCCCTTCTTCATAGTCGGCGCAAACCTTGCCTAACGTGCTGAAATAGTCTTGAAAGAGGAGCGAGAAGTGACGCCGTAGCGCCGTCTGTTCTTCGTCGGCGCTGGCAATCTGGCCTCTAACCGTATCGACTACCTGTTGGAGCCAGGCATTCTCGTGCTGCGAGCGGCGGATTCTGCGCAGATACAGGACTACGCCTGCACCCGTGAGCAAACAGGACAGGAGGATTACTGTCCAGAGCCAGAAGACCCGGCGCTGCGCCAGTTGTCTCGCCACAAGCTCCCGGTTCTCGAAAAACTTCGTTTGTGCTGCCAGAATCGAATGATTCAGCTGGATTCTGACAACAGAATCTTGATAGGCCATGACCTCTTCATAGTCATTCAGAGCTTCCCGATACTGCCCAGAATCCTGTTCCGCGAGACTTTTCCAAAATAGCACTTGCTTGTTCAACGGATATCGTTCGGTGAGCTGTCGGAAGATGTTCTCTGACTGGCGTTTTTCGCCTATTCTAAACAAGCAAAAAGCATATGCGCCCCCGTGGTTTGCCGTATACAAGGAACCTTCCTGATCAATCACTTCATTGAATAATTCAACCGATTTTGCTGAATTTCCAAGATCCAACCGAACTAGATGCAGGGCATAATCAGCTTTTATCTCAGCAAGGAAAGGTTCTATTCCCTGTGGGTGATCCAAGAGGTTCTGGTATATTTCATCTGCATCCAACCAGCGACGCTGGTCTGACAACGCATTCGCTTTTTTGTACAAAGTCAGTTTAGCAAGTCTCAAATCCGGTATCTGCAGGAAGGCTTCATACGCCCGGTCAAGATAAGGAAAAGACTCGCTTTCCTGAAAGCTTGCCGCATACGTGTCAGCGATGGCCTGGTTGACGAAGCCGATGTACTTGTAGTCCGTCGCACGATCCGTAAGGGCCAATGCTTCCGTATAGGTCACGATGGCCTCCTGATAGTCTCCGGCATTATATTGTAGGCGCCCCTGGTAGTATTTTGTTTTCAGTTTTTCGTCCGGCGACCCGCGCCTGCCATACCAGGCAATGGCCGGGGCCAGGACACTGTCGGTCTGCAGGTCAATGTAGCACTTGTCCAGCGCCATCGAATGGAGAAGGGACGCCCGGGCCCGGAGGGCGCGGCGGCGAACATCCGTGCTGTCCAGGGCACGAAGCACCGCCAGGGCGCTGTCGGGGCGGTCGTTGATGTAGGACTCCACGCTGTCAAGCGTGGCGGCGACGCGGTCAGGGGCACACGATGCCAGCAAGACAACGAGGATCGCAGCAAACAAGCGTACAGAGTATGGGCGGAATCGACGCACGTACAAAGATACGAAATGTTCCGGTATACGACAGCACCCCCGGCCGGATGACGGTCGGGGGTGCTGCGGAATGGAGCGTTATTTCTTCGACGCGGCCTTCTTGCGGGCGGCCACCTCGGCATCATACATAATCGGGGTACCGATCATAATGGAGGCGTAGGTACCGATCAGCACACCGAGGCACAGGGCCACGGACAAGCCGCGGATGGACTCTCCGCCGAAGATCGCGATGGCGAGCATCGGGAGGAGGGTGGACACGGAGGTGTTCACGGTACGGGTGAGGGTCGCGTTGAGGGACTTGTTGACCGTCTGCTTGAAGTCATCGCTCGGATGGAGCGCGAGGTTCTCGCGGATGCGGTCGAAGATCACCACGTTGTCGTTGATGGCATAACCGATGATGGTCAGAATGGCCGCGATGAAGGTCTGGTCCACGTCCAGGTTGAACGGCAGGATGCCGCTGAACAGGGAGAAGAAGCCGATGATGATGATCGCGGTGTGCGCCAGGGAGACGACGCCGCCCAGACCCCAGTTCCAGCCCTTGAACCGCACGGCGATGTAGGCGAAGATGACGAGCAGGGCGAGGATGATGGAGATGATGGCGTTGCGCTTGATGTCGTTGGCAATGGAGGCGCCCACCTTGTCTGAGGAGATGATACCGTTCGGGTTCTCCAGCGTGGAGGTGAAGCCCTCGAGGGTCACGGGCTCCACGTAGAAGTCCTTCAGGGACTCGTAGAGCATGCCTTCGATCTCGGCGTCCACGGTGCTGGACTCATCCTTGAACTTGTAGGAGGTGGTGATCTTCATCTGGCTGTCGCCGCCGAACTGCTTGACCTCGACGGAGGACTCGGGATCCGCCAGGTTGAAGGTCTTGTTCACGGCGGAGCGGACCTCCTCGGCGGTCACGGGCTTGTCGAAGCGGACGACGTAGGTGCGGCCGCCGGTGAAGTCGACGCCGTAGGTGAAGCCCTTGAGGAACATCGAGCCGAGGGCGATGACGATCAGCGCGCCGGAGATGATGTAGGACCACTTGCGGCCGTCCAGGAAGTTGATGTTCGTATTCTTGAGGAAACCGGCGGACCACTTGCTCTCGAAGGTGAGGCTCTTGCCCTTCTGGATGCGGTCGTCGATGATCAGTCGCGTGACGAAGATGGAAGTCAGCACGGAGGTGACGATACCGATGATGAGGGTGGTCGCGAAGCCCTTGATCGGACCGGAGCCGAAGAAGAAGAGTACCAGACCGGTCAGCAGGGTGGTCACTTGGCCGTCGATGATGGCGGAATAGGCGTTCCGGTAGCCGTCGGCCACGGCTTTGCCGAGGCCCTTGCCGGCCTTGAGTTCCTCCTTGATGCGCTCGTAGATGATCACGTTGGCATCCACGGCCATACCCAGCGTCAGGACGAGACCGGCGATACCCGGCAGCGTCAGCACGGCGCCGAAGGCGGACAGGGTGCCGAACAGGAGCACGACGTTGGTGAGCAGGGCGACGTCAGCCACGAGGCCGGCGCCCTTGTAGAAGAGGAACATATAGAGGAGCACCAGGCAGAAGGCGATCAGGAAGGAGATCAGACCTGCGCGGATGGACTCGGCACCGAGGGACGGGCCGACCACCTGCTCCTGGACGATCGTGGCCGGGGCGGGAAGCTTGCCGGACTTGAGGACGTTGGTAAGGTCGGTGGCCTCGTCGATGGTGAAGTTGCCGGTGATGGAGGAGGAGCCTCCGGTGATCTCGGTCTGGACGGTCGGATAGGAATAGACCGTGCCGTCGAGCACGATGGCGACCTGGCGGCCGATGTTCTCCTTGGTCAGGCGGGCCCAGGTGTTGGCGCCCTCGGCGTTCATGGTCATGGATACGCCCGGGTTGCCGCCGCGGCGCTGGTCATAGTCCACGCGGGCGTCGGTCACGACACCGCCGTCGAGCGGGGCCTTGCCGTCGCGGGACGTGGCCTTGATGGCGACGAGTTCGTAGATGTTGTCGCTTTGCATATAGGAGGACGGCTGGACGGACCACATCGGGCGGAATTCCGCCGGGAAGACGGCCTCGATCTCAGGCATCCGGAGGTACTTGTTGATGAGGGCGGTGTCGGCAGCGGCGGCGAAGCCGATGCAGGCGTTGCCGCGCATCCCGGAGGGGCTCAGCACGGCGTAGAGCGGGTTGGCCTTGCGGGCGGCGGCCATCGCGGCGTCATCGGAGGCGGCGTTCTGGGCCTGCAGCTCCTGGGCCACGGCGTCGTTCTCCGCGGCGGGGGCGGCCTGCTCTGCAGCGGGCTCATCCGCGGCGAGGAGCTCGGCCAGGCGGCTGTTGGCCTCGTCGAGGTAGGATGCCATCTCGTCGTAGGTGAAAGTCGGCCAGAACTCGAGGGAAGCGGTGCCCTGGAGCAGCTTGCGGACGCGCTCCGGCTCCTTCACGCCCGGGAGCTCCACGAGGATGCGGCCGGTGTTGCCGAGCTTCTGGATGGACGGCTGCGTGACGCCGAAGCGGTCGATACGGTTGCGCAGGACGTTGAAGGAGTTCGCGACGGCGCTCTCGGCCTCTTCCTTGATCACGGAGACGACCTGCTCGTCGGTGGACTCGGGCTTGATGCGGTCACGCATCTCATAGGTGCCGAAGACCTGGGCGAGACGGGTGGCGGGGGCGACTTCCTTCCAGGCCTCAGCGAAGAGGGAGATGAAGTCGGACTGGGAGTTGACGCTGCGCTCCTTGGCCAGCGCGATGGCGCGCTGGAACTCCGGGGTCTGGTTGCCGCCGGACAGGGCGCGGACCAGATCCTCGAGCTGCACCTGCAGCATCACGTTCATACCGCCCTTGAGGTCGAGGCCGAGGTTGATCTCCTGGTTCTGGACCTGCTTGAAGGTATAGCCCAAATAAACTTTTTCGCCGGAAATGGAATCTGTGTAGCGGCGGGCCTCGATCTTACGGATGGAGTCGAGGTAGAAGGCACGGTCGGCCTCGTCGATCGCCGAGACATCGGCTTTCGCGGCCAGCTGTTCGGCGCGCTTCTCCGCCCGGTTGTTGTGAATCGAAGTCACCAGGGTGAAGGAAAGCTGCCAGAGGCAGGCGAGCAGGAGGCAGATCGTGACAAATCTGATAGCACCTTTGCTTTGCATAAATATGGTAATTTAAATATAATTCACAAAATAGTCCGCAAAGTTAGTATTTTTCTGAAAAGAAAGAAACTTTGCGGACTGAATTTGCGAATTTAAGGTGCGGAGCACCTGCTATTTCGCGATGTTTTCGCGCATTTCGGTGTCGGCCTGGATGTTCTTCATCCGGTAATAGTCCATGATGCCGAGATTGCCGCTGCGGAAAGCCTCGGCCATGGCGAGGGGCACCTGCGCCTCGGCTTCGATGACCTTGGCCCGCGCCTCCTGCGCCTTGGCCTTCATCTCCTGTTCCTGAGCCACCGCCATCGCGCGGCGCTCCTCGGCGCGGGCCTGGGCGATGTTCTTGTCGGCATCGGCCTGGTCCATCTGCAGGACGGCGCCGATGTTCTTGCCCACGTCGATGTCGGCGATGTCGATCGAGAGGATCTCGTAGGCCGTGCCGGCATCGAGGCCCTTGCCCAGCACCAGCTTGGAGATGCTGTCCGGATTCTCGAGCACGGACTTGTGGCTCTCGGAGGAGCCGATGGAGGACACGATGCCCTCGCCCACGCGCGCCAGGATCGTCTCCTCGCCGGCGCCGCCGACGAGTTGTTTGATGTTCGCGCGCACGGTCACGCGCGCCTTGGCGATCAGCTGGATGCCGTCCTTCGCCACGGCCGTGACGGGCGGGGTGTTGATGACCTTCGGATTCACGGACATCTGCACGGCTTCGAGCACGTCGCGGCCCGCCAGGTCGATCGCGGAGGCCATCTTGAAGTCCAGGGGGATGTTGGCCTTGTTGGCGGAGATGAGCGCCATCACGACCTTGGTCACATTGCCGCGTGCGAGATAATGCGCTTCCAGCTCATTGGCTTTCAGGGTGAGGCCGGCCTTGGTGCCGGTGATCAGGGCCATCACGATGGTGCGGGGGTTCACGCCCCTCCAGCGCATCAGCACAAGCTGGATCAGGGACACATACACGCCGGACAGGACGGCCTGGAACCACAGGGCCACCGGGAAGAACCACAGGATGATGACGAGACCGATGATCGCAATCGCGATCCAGATGACAGGATTCATAAATGCTTATTCTTGGTTGACAGGTTTGACGACGGGTTTGTTCTCTTCGATTGCGACGACTTCCACCGGCGTGCCGGCGGCGACCATCGTGTTGTCGTGGCTCTTGACCTCGCAGGAGACGGTGCCGAAGCGGCCCGTGCCCAGCGGCGCGAGGCGCGTGAAGGCGATGCCGCGGTCGCCCACGTGCACCTTCTCCGCCTCCGTGCCCACGCGGGAGGTCACTTCGGTCCTGAGTTCGAAGCGCTTCCAGGTCTTGGCGCGCAGCGCGAAGAAGAGCAGCACCGCGAGCACCACCACGGAAACCAGCAGGGTCCACCATCCGGCGGCGGGAGAGATGTCCGCGAAGGCGTACCAGCACGCGGCCACGAGCGAGCCGAGGCTCAGGAATCCGGCTACGCCCACGCCTGGGATAAGAAGCATTTCAACGAGCATCAGGATGATGCCCAGTACGATGAGGGAAACGACGATCCACCACATAGAAAACACAGTTGATATCCGTACAAATATATAGAAAATCCGGCTCGTATGCAAGCCGGATTTTCATGGATTCACCGCAGCGCTTACGCCGTGCGGCGCGAATCCTTGACCATACCCTCGACGAGGACGTTGAGTTCGGAGGCTTTCAGCAGTTCGTCCACGTTGAAGTGCAGGCGGAAACGCCAGTGGTGCCTGGGATTGGCCGGTTCGTTGATCCGTTCCGCCATCCGGTCGGCGCGGCGCAGATCCTTGTCCAGCGCCACCCAGTCCTGCAGCGGGAAGATGGCGAGCATCGACGGGGAGTCGAGGAACTCCCACAGCATCCGGCGCACCTCCCACGGCTCCGGATCCGCCGGGCACTGCATGCGCAGGGTCTCCATATCGTGGCTGGAAGTGGCGCAGACGCTCAGATACTTCCATTCGCCTTCCTGCTCCATCCCGCGCATCTTCAGCGAGAGGATCTTCTCATGGTCCATCACGCCGGGCACGCAGTCGGGCACCATCCCGAGGTCTTCCCCGCAGGCGAGCATCCCCGTGGCGCCGAGCAGTTCGGGGAGCTTGCGCTCCGCATTGCGGCGCCAGAACGCGTCGTGGCGGTGGTAGAAAAAGTCGTTGTACAGGGCGCCGAAGCGCTCCTGCTGCCACTGCGGCAGGTTGTAGGAGGCGGGCGAAATCAGCGGCTGGTACATCCCCGGATGGCGCGGATCCTCGTGGAAGAGCCCTTCGATGGGCAGCTGCAGGTAGTGGATCTCGTCGGCGGAATACGGGAGGGCCGGATTGAAGTGGCCCATCATGCCGCTCTGGAACTCCGTCGGGATCTCCCAGATACGGAAGAAGCCGAGGATGTGGTCGATGCGGAAGGCGTCGAAATAGCGGCTCATCTTGCGCAGACGCGCTTTCCACCAGGCGAAGTCGTCTTTCGCCATCTCTTCCCAGTTGTAGGTCGGGAAGCCCCAGTTCTGCCCGTCGGTGGAGAAATAGTCGGGCGGGGCGCCGGTCGAGGAGTCAAGGTTGAAGAGCTCCGGATGCCAGTAAGCCTCGGCGCTGTCGGCGCTCACGCCGATCGGCAGGTCGCCCTTGAGCGAGACGCCCTTGGCGCGGGCATAGTCCACTTCTTCGCCGAACTGCTTGTCCAGGTGGTACTGCATCCAGCAATAATACTCCGGCTCCAACTTGTCGCGCCGGGCGCAGAAGGCGGCATACTCTTCCAGCCAGTAGGCGTTCTCCTTGACGAATCTCTTGTAGGCGGCGGAGGCGCAGTCCCGCTCGCCGCGCGCCTCGAAGGCCTGGCGGATGTAGGCCATCTTGGCTTTGAACACCTTCGGATAGTCCAGCTCCGGCAGGGCGTTGAGTGCGGCCTGCTGCTTCCTGAAGGCGGCGTCGGCCTTGATCCCGAGGTCCTGCAGGTGGATGTAGAGCGGATGCAGGGCGAAGGTGGACACGGGGCTGTAGGGGTAAGAATCGGTCCAGGTGCCCTTGCGGGTGGTATCGTTGACCGGCAGCAGCTGGAGGATGCACTGCCCCGTGGCGGCGGCCCAGTCCACGAGCGGCCGCAGGTCGCGGAACTCGCCGATGCCGAAGTCGTCCGCGCTGCGCAGCGAGAACACGGGCACCGCGGTACCCGCACCGCGGAATCCGGGACGGTCGAACATCGCCGCCTGGTGCTCGCGCGGGAACGGGCAGCCCGGAATCGGGCAGTCGATCCACGCATCCGTGATCACGGCGGCGCTCTTGCCGGCGTGGTGTTTCCACTCGGTGCGCACGATCAGTCCGTCCCGCATCACCACATAGGTATAATCCTTCAGGGCCGCGGCGGGACAGTTCTTGACCGTCACGCTCCAGATCGCGCCCTCGCCCCACTGCATGGGGTATTTCTTGTCCTGGAGGACCAGCGCGAGGCTCTCGCCCCACGCAGTCTCGTACTTTATCTTGAATGTTACTGTCATAGTCTCTCAAACGAAATCCCGAAACCGCCTCCCGGCGCCATCGTGAGGTCCAGGACGCTGTCCGGCGTGACGGTCTGCTTCGTGATCCGGTAGGCCTGCGGGTTGGTCTTGTAGTGGGAGTCGGGGGCGTCGGCGTAGACCGTGGCCTCGTAGCGGCCCGGTTCCAGGAAGTCCAGCTTCACGCTGAAGCTGCGCTCCTGAGCGTCCGTGACGCCGCCGCAGAACCACTGCCCGGACCCCTTGGCCTTGCGGGCCACCACGATGTACTCCATCGGCTCGGCTTCCAGGTAACGGCTCTCGCTCCAGTCCACGGCCACGTCCTTGATGAACTGGAAGGCGTCCATGAAACGGCTGTAATGCTCCGGCGTGTCGGCCGCCATCTGCAGCGGCGAATACATCGTCAGGTACAGGCCCAGCTGTCCGCCGATGGTGGAATTGACATACGAGTCGTTGCCGCACCAGTCCTTGAGGTTCTGCTCGAAGATCCCCGGCGTGTAGTCCATCGGGCCGCCGTTGAGGCGCGTGAAGGGCAGGATGGCCGTATGGCCGGGCGTGATGCCGCCGAAGGCCTGGTATTCCGTGCCCATCGCGGATTCGTTGCCGATCAGGTTGGGATACGTGCGGCACAGGCCGGTCGGACGCACCGCCTCGTGGGCGTTGACCATGATGTGGTGCCGGGCGGCTTCGGTGATGCAATACAGGTAGTGGTTGATCATCCACTGGCTGTAGTGGTGCAGGCCCTGCGGGAGGATGTCGCCCACGTAGCCGGACTTGACGGCGTCATAGCCGTAGCGGTTCATCAGAGAATAGGCCGCCTCCAGGTGGCGTTCGTAATTGCGGATGCTGGAGGAGGTCTCATGGTGCATCACCAGGCGGATGCCCTTCTTGTGGGCATAGGCATTGAGCGCGTCGATGTCGAAATCGGGATACGGGGTCTGGAAGTCGAAGACGAAGTCCTTGTTACAATTGGCCCACTCTTCCCAGCCGATGTTCCAGCCCTCGACGAGCAGGGCGTCGAAGCCGTTCTCCGCGGCGAAGTCGATGTATTTGCGCACGTTGTCGTTGTTGGCGCTGTGGCGCCCGTTGGGCTGCGCGGCCTTGTAGTCGAAGCGGTCCAGGTGGATGCCGACGGCGTCGGTGTAGGCCCAGGAGCCCGCGCCCGCGATCATCTCCCACCACACGCCCATGTACTTGACGGGATGGATCCAGCTCACGTCATCCAGCGCGCAGGGCTCGTTGAGGTTGAGCACCAGGCGCGAGGCGAGCTGGTCCGTAGCCGAGGCGGCCACCTGTACGGTGCGCCAGGGGGTCCTGGCGGGGGTGGTCAGATTGCCCTTCCAGCCCTCTGCGTCCGGGGTGAGGTGGGCGCGCAGGGTGTGCGTCTTTTCGTCCACGAGCAGGTGCATGCAGGGGAAGTCCACCAGGGCGGCCTCGTGGATGTTGACATAGAGCCCGCCGGGGGTCTTCATCTGCAGGGAGGTCTGCACGCCGGAGGTGCTGAACGGGGTCTGGCTACTGTTGCCGCGCATCTTGTCGCGGAAATGCGCGCAGACTTCCGACAGCCGGGTGCAGTTGTACTCATACTCCTGGGTGTCGTAGTCGCCCGGGATCCACCAGGCGGTGTTGTCCTCCGCGCAGGCGAACTCGGTATTCTCCTCCTTGATCACGAAATGCACCAGGCTCTGGTCGCCGGGGAATTCGTAGCGGAAGCCCAGGCCGTCGTCGAACAGGCGGAAGCGTACATCCATCCGGCGGCCGCTTTCCGGCTGCTTCAGCTGCACCAGCAGCTCGTTGTAGCAGTTGCGGATCTGCGACTCTTCGCCCCAGACCGGCTCCCAGACTTCGTCGAAGCTGTCCGTGGCCGTCCCGGCGAGTTCGAATCCGCGGTCGAAGGCGATGAGCCCTTCGCGGTCCCGCTTGCCGATGGAGCCGTCCGAACGGTAGTCCAGGTCTTCGGCCTTGACCACGCCGCGCAGGGTGAAGCCCAGGCGCCCCGGCGTCAGGACGGCCGTCCCCTCGCGCTCAAGGGAGTAGTACGGAGTACCGGCTTCGGACAGGTAGAAGGCCATCCGGAGATTGCCGTCCGGGGAGGAAAGCTCGGCCCGGGCCTGCGGAGCGGGGGCGGGAGCGGCGGTGCAGGCGGCCAGCAGCGCCGCCAGGGGGAGCAGAAGGTTCTTGAAAAGCATTGCGGTCGTAAAGTTAATAAATAATCCAGCCCCAAGGGTCAAGCGTGACGGTTTTTTCGCCGGTATTCACCTCGACCGGTTCCGCTGTCAGGTTGGCCCAGACCGTGACGGAGTCCTGTCCGGCGCTGCGGCGGAAGGCCAGTACGCCCTCCGGGACCGTGTCGATATACTCGGCGGGAGCGCCCGTCCCGCCCGCCGCCAGGCAGGGATGCGCGTGGCGCAGGGCGACCAGGTCCCGGATGAAGGTGGTGTAGCCGTTCGGGCTCCAGTCCGTGACGGGATCCTTCTCGAAGAAGGCCAGGCGGCGCGTCAGGCCGATCTCCTGGCCCGTATAGACCAGCGGCTGGCCCTTGGGCAGGGTGAAGCAGAGCACCGCCATCACCTCGGCGGCGTCGCCCATCCGCTCGAATTCGCTGCCCGCCCAGGAATTCTCGTCGTGGTTGGAGGTGAACATCAGGCGGTAGCCGTCCGCGCCCATCCAGGCGTCATCCTCGTCCAGGTATGTCCGCAGGTCCTTCACGCCCTTCTTGCCCTGGGCGATGTCGTTGAGCAGGTGGTGGAGCTTCCAGGCATAGGTGGCATCGAAGAGCGCGGCAAGCTCCGGGTTTTCGGCCTCGGCCAGCAGATAGATGTCGGGGTAGTCGCGCCGGATGCCGGGCAGGATCCCCTTCCAGAAAGTGGCAGGCATCTCGGCCGCGGCGTCGCAGCGGAAGCCGTCCACGCCCCGCTCGAGCCAGAAGCGCATGCACTCGTCCTGGGCGGCCCAGACGGCCTCGTTCCTGTAGTTGAGGCTGCGGGTGTCGGTCCAGTCGTATTCCCAGACGGCGCGGCCCAGCGAGTCGCGCTCGTAAAAGTCCGCGGGCTTGCCCTCCATCCACACATGGTCGGGCGCCGTCTGGTTGGCCACCCAGTCGAGAATGACCTTGAATCCAGCCTTGTGCGCGGCGGCGAGCAGGTCGTCGAAGTCCTGCATCGTGCCGAACTCGGGATTGACCTTGGTATAGTCGGAAATGGCATAGTAGGAGCCCAGGCTGCCCTTGCGCTCCACCTGGCCGATCTCGTACATCGGCATCAGCCAGAGGATGTCCACGCCGAGGTCCCTGAGCCGGGGAAGCTGGGCCTCGACGGCCTTGAAGGTCCCTTCGGGCGAGAACTGGCGGATATTGACCTCATAAACCACGGTGTTGCGGGTCCATTCTGGGTGCAGGGGTGCGGCGGACCGCTTGCAGGCGGACAGGCAGAGCAGCGCCGCCAGCAGGAAGAGAAGCGTTTTTTTCATATCCGGGATTATCTGTTGAATTCAACGATCAGCGCGCTCTTGGGGCCGATTCTCACGCCGTCCCGGAGCTCGGTCTGCTCTCCGGTGAGCACATTGCGGCCCTGCACGGGGCCGGAGACGAACTCGCGGTAGTGGTGCCAGTCGAGGGAGCGCTCCTCGCCGGTGTTGTTGATATACACGAACACGGCCTGCTCCGCGGTGTAGCGGAAGAAGGCGTAGGTGTTGTCGGTGATGTTCCTGTCGCCCACGTTCCTGCGCGAGAGGAAGTGCAGGGTGCGTCCCTGCTGGACGGCCTTGCAGCCCTTGCGCCACTGGAAGAGTGTGCGCGTGTAGTCGTGCAGGGCGGCGGCATCGCGGTACTGGCCCGCGGCGGCGCTGCGGCCCGCCGCCGAGAACAGGTCCGTCCCGTCGCCTTCCCAGCCGCCCGGGAAGTCGATGCGTTTGGCGCCGTCGTGGCTGGGCACGTCCTTGCGCTCCAGGAACATCATCTCGTCGCCGTAGTAGAGCTGCGGGATGCCGCGCAGGGTTGCCAGCAGCGCGAGGGCCAGCCGCATCCGGGCCGGATCCTGCCCGAGCACGTCGCCGGTGCGGGCGTGGTCGTGGTTGGCGAAGAAGGTCATCATGTGGGAGAGATCCGTATAGGCGAAGTCCTGCGCCAGCACGGAATAGACGCGCGTCATCCCCTCGTCCCAGTTCACGTGCTCCTCATTGAGGGCGCGCTTGATGGCGCTTTCCAGCGGGAAGTCCATGATGGAGGGGAGGTTCGAATTGAATCCGTTCGGATTGGGGTGGTCCTTCTGCCAGTAGGCGAGCTGGGGGATGTTGCTGTCCCAGCATTCGCCCACGATATTCATGGCCGGGTATTCGTCCGTGACGGCCTTGCACCACCGGGACATCGGCTCCGGCTCGTTGTAGGGATAGGTGTCCACGCGCAGGCCGTCCAGCCCGGCATATTCGATCCACCACACGGCCCACTGCTGGAAATACTTCAGCACGAAAGGATTGTCGAGATTCATGTCCGGCATCGAGGGGACGAACCAGCCGCTCTCCTGGCGTTCGCGGTCGCGCACCGAGGCGTTCGGGTCCATATAGACGGAGAAGAGGGCGTTCATCTGCATATACGGCTCCCCGCTGTGGTACCAGTCCTTGAACGGGGCGTCCTCCATCCACCAGTGGGCGGTGCCGCAGTGGTTGGTGACGATGTCCATGATGACCTTGATCCCCCGTGCGTGCGCGGCGTCCACGAAGGCCTTGTAGGCGGCGTTGTCGCCGAAGCGCGGGTCGATGTGGTAATAGTCGGCGCAGGCATAACCGTGGTAGGATTCGCGGGGCTGGTTGTCCAGCAGCAGCGGGGTGCACCAGATGGCCGTGGCGCCCAGGTCCGCGATGTAGTCCAGGTGGGCGGTCATCCCCTGGATGTCGCCGCCGTGGCGGCTCACGGCGGCGGCGCGGTCCACCCGGTCCGGCGTCGCGGGCACGGTCCAGGCGCGCGCAGAGCCATCGTCATACGCTCCGCCCGGCCAGCCGGCGTCGTTGTCGGCGGTCGCCGAAGCGAAACGGTCTGGCATGATGAGGTAGATCATGTCCGCGGTGGTGAAACTCTCCCGCCCGCGGCTGCCCGCCTCGCGCTCCCGGATGAGATAGGGATACTTGAATTGCTCCCCGTCCCGGGAAAAGACGAGGTTGCAGGTGCCGGCGGCCTTGACCGCCACGTCCAGGAAGAGATAATTGGGGCTGTCGGCCTTGTGGACGGCCTTGATCTCCAGGCCTTTGCCTTCGACGGCTACGTCGCACCCGCCGATGCCGGGGCCTTGCACCAGCAATTGCAGGTCCGTATGCATTCCGGTCCACCAGCTCAGCGGTTCCACCCGCGTGACCTGTCCGGCGGCTTCGGCTACGCCGGAATAGTCCGGCACCTGCCTGCAGGCGCCCAGCGCCAGCAAGCACAAAAACAGGTATAGAGTTCTTTTCATATATTCTGGCCTCCCGCTATCTTCCGAACGGCTCCAGCGCCTCCGTCGGTTTGCCGCCGGAGAAGGCGCCATAATCATAGCCGCAGCGGTCGTGCTCCGCTTCCGGTTCCCAATAGAAGACCCCGAGGAATCCTTCCGCACCGCGGGTATTGTCGAAGAGATACTGCAGCGCGGCCCGGGCCTGGGCCGGCTGGCTTGCCGGCATCCCGAATTCCACCAGCATCACCGGCTTGCCGTAGGCATTGCGCAGGGAGGCCAGGTTGGAGACGAACTGCTGCACCTTGGACTTCCAGTCGGGATAGGCGCCGCCCTCCCAATAGGAGGGATACAGCGACAGGCCGAGGATGTCATAGTCCAGCGAACGGCCTTTCATCAGGGTGAGGAACCAGTTCAGGGTCTGCAGGTCCCAGCCGTTGTTAAGGTGCAGGATCACCTGCGCCTGCGGATAGACGGCCTTGACAGCCTCCCGCCCGGCGTGGAAATAGGTCACGAACTGCCCCACGGACGAGCCGGACACCTTGCCGCTGTCCCAGAGCATCCCCTGGATGGTCTCGTTGCCCACCTGCACCCAGGCCACGTCGCACCCCGCCTCCTTGAGCGCCTGCAGGACCTCCTGCGTGTGCGCCTTGACGGCCGCGGCCAGCTCCGCGCTTCCTTTGCCCTTCCAGGCGGCGGGGACCGTCTGCTGATCCGGGTCGGCCCAGGAGTCGCTGTAGTGGAAGTCGATCAGGAGTTTGAGCCCGAGCGCCTTGGCGCGCTTCGCTTTCACGAGCACGTCCTCCTTGCCGTTCCAGCCGTCCTTGGGATTCACCCACACGCGCAGCCGGACGGCGTCGGCGCCTATCTCCTTGAGCAGGGCCGTGCACTCGCGTTCCTGTCCGGCGGCATTGTAGAATTTGTAGCCCTTGCTTTCCAGCTCGGTGCACCAACTGATGTCAGCGCCCTTGACGAGGGTCGATACGACGGGATCCGGATCGGGATCCGGGGCAGCACTGCCGCCTCCGGCCTTCTGGCAGGCTGCGGCGAGACTGAGCAGTGCGGCAAAAAACAGGCAGCTTCTTATTTTCATAGCGCAAATACGGCTGAGGCGTAGGCGCCCAGCGTGACGGACGAACCGTTCACGGAGGCCACGCCGTTGGACACGAGGATGCGGTCGGCGGACAGTTCAGAGATGCCGCTGACGCTGGCGGAGACCACCCCGGATCCGAAGTTATGGGCCACCAGCACGGTCTGTCCGTCGAAGGACAGGGTCCAGAGGGCCAGGGCATTGTTGGTCGAGGAAACGGGCGTGATTTCGCCCTTGGCGAGCGCCTTGTAGCTGTTGCGCGCCTTGGAGAACTTGCGGTACACGCTCAACAACGAGGCTTCGTCGGCGCTCTGCGCCTCCACGCTGATGGCATCGGACAGCATGGCATTGTCTACTTTGCCGCTCAGGGCCGCGGTCGGCACGCTGCCGGACCGGGTCCACTTGATCGGAGCGCGGACATATTCGTCGCCGCCGCCCTTGTTGCCCCAGTAGCCCAGTTCTTCGCCCTGGTAGATGAACGGCTTGCCGGGCGAGGTCAGCAGCACGGCTGCGGCCAGCTTCTCCTTGTCGAGGCTCCTGCCGAGCGACTCGGCGGTGCGGTCTTCGTCATGGTTGGACAGCTTGATGGCGTCGATGAAATCGGAACGGTTGCTGCGGAACTGGTTGCGGAAGCCGCTGACGGTGGTGGCGAAATCGCTTCCCCGGCCCTTGTTGATGCGGTCCTTGAGGGTGTCCCAGTAGGGGAAGTTGAAGCAGGAAGGCAGGCCCTTGTAGTAGGCGGCAATCTCGTCCGCCCCGGTCCAGGCCTCGCCGACCATATAGAACTCGCCGCTGCCGCCGCGGGCCTTGTAGGTGGCGTTGCAGTGGTCGTACCAGGCCTTCAGGAAAGCCACGTTGGCGCTGGTCTGCTGCTGGTAGATCCACAGCACGGCATCGAGCCGCAGGCCGTTCACGCCCAGTTTGATCCATTTGTCGGCGGAAGCCGCCAGGTCCTTGAACGCGGCGGATTCGGCGGCCTTGTCGTAGGGGCCGTAGTTCAGGTCCGGCATCGACTTGTCGAAGCTGGCGAAGTAGGAAGTGCCGCCCGCAAAGGTGATGTTGCCCGGATCAAAGGAAGAGGTGCTTGCGGCAATCGGGTAGGGTTGTCCGAGGGTGAGGCCGCCGGCGCCGTTCGGCGCTCCATATTTCTTCCCGACGCCCCAGTCGTTTCCGGTAGCAGTCCGGATCAGGAATCCCCAGTCGGAGGCGAAGTCCACCGTGATCTCATAGATCTCGCCGCCGGTGGCGTACAGGCCCGCCTCGGTGCCGTTGCCGTAGTAGAGCCACTTGGTGGCGGACGGGTTGGAGGCCTGCGCGGCTTCCGTGGACTGCGTGACCGTCACCTTCCTGGCGTTCCAGTCCAGCTTGAAGTGCAGGCGGCCGCTGCCCGTGGAGCCAGACAGGGTGTACCAGGTGCCCATTCCCGGGGTCTTGGCCCCGGCGTAGTTGTCGATCTTGCCCGCCGCCACGTCGGCCGCCGGGTTGTCGGAGAAGACATAGTAGCTGCGGTACTTGCTGTCCGCGCTGCTGCACGCCTCCTTGAACCAGGCGTTGTCGCTGCCCGAGTGGTTCAACACATAGTCCATATAGATGTCGATCCCCTTGGCGCCTGCCTTGCCGATCAGGTCCTTGAAGTCGGCTTCCGTGCCGAGCTTGGGGTTGATGGCGCTGTAGTCGGTGACGTTGTAGCCGTGGTAGGACATCGCGGCCTGCACCGGCGAGAGCCACAGGGCGCTCACGCCCAGGCTCTCGAAGTAGTCGAGGTGCTGCGTGACGCCCTTGAGGTCGCCCCAGCCGTCGCCGTCGGAGTCGGCGAAACTGTAGACATTGAGCTGGTAGGTCACGTCGGCGAGCTGCGAGCCGGTCTCGACCGGCGTACCGGAACCGCCGCCGCTGTTGCCGCCGCCATTGCCGCCGTTTTCGCCCCCGGTCTTGTTGCAGGAGGCCCCGGCCAGCAGGGCCAGGCCGGCCGAAAGGGCGAGGATGCCCTGGAGGAATCGTTTCATATGATCGGTTGTCAGTTTTAATTGGCAGACCGGGGTCCGGTCAGGGACCCCGGTCCAAAAAAGAGGTCCGGGTTTAGTCGGTCGTCGCTACCGACTCGGCGACGACAGACTCGGAGTCGGGCGTGTATTTCACCACGTACTCCGCCAGTCCGGCCTTGATGTTCTTGCCGGGGGCGGCCACGGTGAAGGCTTCGCCCGATTTCAGGGTAAAGCCGTCTTCCGCCGCACCGCGGGTGTCGGCATCATCCCATGACGCATTGCGGCGGAGTTTGAATTCGCCGTTCAGCGTGACGACGGGGCTGGTGTACACACCGGCGCTGTACTCGACCAGGAAGAAGTCCCTGTTCCATTCGGTGCCGTTGACGTTGCCGATCAGGGCCCACTCGCTGCGGTACACGGTCACCTCACCCTTGACGGCGTCGAAGGCGACGGTGTAGTAGCCGGCTTCCGGGACATTGAGGTTCTTGCCAGGACTGGCCACGGTGAAGGGGGTCAGCGGCGCGAACTTGAAGCCGTCTTCCGCCGCACCGCGGGTGTTCTCGTCATCCCAGGAGGCATTGTAACGGAGTTTGAACTCTCCGCCCAGGAGCACGGACTGGCTGTACCAGCGTCCGTCGCTGCCGATGGTCATCGGGAAGTCCATATCCCATTCGGTTTCGTTGACATTGCCGATCAGTGACCAGCCCATCAGGTACACGGTTCCGGCTGCGGAGTCATAAACGACGGTATAGGTGCCGGCGTCCTTGACCTTGAGATTCTTGCCGGGATGCGAGGCGGAAACCGTCTCGCCCGGGACCAGGGTCACGCCGTCTGCCGGTGCGCCGATGCAATCTTCGTCGGCCCAGCTGTTGTTGAAGCGGAGCTTGAATTCGGAATCCCCGGCGAACTCGAGCGGTTCGCTGATCCAAACGGCGTCGAACTGCGTCATATAGAAGTCCTTGTTCCAGTTGGTCCCGCTGACGGTGCCGATGACCGACCAGAAGTTGGACGGCAGGGCCGCCTCCACGGTAATGGTCATCTTGTTGGAGTCGAAGGTGACGATGTACTCGCCGTCTTCTGCCAGCATGATGTTGTTGTTCTCGGTCGTGGTGGCCTCGAACGCTTCGCCGAGGGCCTTGAACGCGCCGCCGTAGCTGGTGCCCCAGTCGTGGTTCTTGCGGATCTTGAAGCCCTTGTTGTTCAGTTCGGTGGCCGGGCTCACCCAGATGCCGGACTCGGTCTCAACCATATCCACGTCGCCGCCCCAGCCGTTGAAGTCGCCGATCAGGGACCAGACGGTGCCTTCGGAGACGGTGATCTTCTGGGCATTGGTGTCATAGACGACCTTGTAGAAGCCTGCGGGGACCACGATGTTCGGTCCGTCCTTGGTCACGGCGTCGAAGGCCGTCCCCGGCGCGGAGAACGTGCCGCCGGCGCTCTCTTCCCAGGCGGCATCCTTGCGGAGCTTGAAGCCGCCGTTGGAGCCGTCTTCCTTGGTGATGTTGGTGAAGTAGCCGGTCCACACGCCGTCCTCTTCGGTCATCGCCACGTCGCCGCCCCATTCGTTGAAGTCGCCGATGATGCCCCAGCCCGTATAAGCGGGCTCCGGTTCGGGCTCGTCGCCGCCGATGATGCCGCTCACGCCGCCGCCGAGGGTCTCCACGACGCGGATGGTCTTGCCGTCCGTGTCAAGGATGAGGTCATAGACGCCCGCCGTTCCGACCGCGATGTCCCCACCGTTTTCCTCGGCTGCAAATTCGGCGTCCAGGCCGCCGAAGACACCGCCGTAGTTCTCGGTCCAGTCGTGGTCCTTGCGGAACTTGAACTTGTCGTCCGCGCCGAGCTTGACGCCCTGGGCCACGTGGGTCTTGCCGTCGGTGATCATCGGGATGTCGCCGTCCCAGTTGATGCCGTGCTCGGGCAGGGCGCCGGTCACGCCCCAGGCGCTGGCGTCCTTGAGGTCCGGATAGGCGAGGTACGCCTCGGTCACGATGATGGTCTGGGCGTCGAGGTCCAGCCAGAGGTCATAGACGCCCTCCGCGCCGACCGCGATGTCGGCACCGCCGGCCTCAGCCGTGAACTCGCTGTCCAGGGAGCCGAAGACGCCGCCGTAGTTGTCGGTCCAGTCCTGATCCTTGCGGAACTTGAACTTGTCATCCTTGTTGAGCCGCACGGCCTTGGCCACCAGCTGGTTGCCGTCTTCGGTCGAGAACATCTCCAGGTCGCCGTCCCAGTTGATCTCATAGGCGGACAGGGCGCCGGTGACGCTCCAGGTCGAGGCCGCGGTGTACTCCTGGTACGGGCTGCCCTGCGGCAGGGTCACGGTGAAGTTGGACAGGGTGAACTTGTCAGAGTCCACGTAGCCGTTGCGGCCGTTGTCCTGGGAAGCGTTCTGGAGCGTGGCGCGGACCACGATGTCCAGCGAGCTGATCACATCGCCGTCGGCATAGCCGAAGAAAGCGAGGGCCTTGCTGATATTGACCTTGGTGGCGGTCAGCACGCTGCCGTCGGCCTTGGAGGAGATGAGTTTGCTGACGGTCTTGCCGTCCACGGAAGTCAGGGCCAGGGAGTGGGTCGGGGTCATCTTGTCGTTGAATCCGAGGTTGAAGGAGCCCGGCGTGTAGGACACGGCGACGCTCTTCGGACCCTCCTCGACGGTCCCCAGGACCGGAGCGGTGGTCTTCGCGGGATCGAAGGTGGCCAGCTGCTCCTTGACGCAGGACGCCGCCATCAGGACAAGTACGCCTGCAGAGAGGATGGAAAATATCTTTTTCATAACGGGAATCGATTAATAGCCGGGGTTCTGCTGGAGTTTGCTGTTGGCAAGCCGGTCGGAATCGGGGATCGGGAAGAGGTTGAAGTGGGCATCCACGGACGTGCCGTCCTTGGTACCGCCCTTCCACTGCCACAGATAGTCAGAGGTGGTGAACTGGCCGAAACGGACGAGGTCGCTGCGGCGCCAGCACTCCAGGTAGAGTTCGCGGGCGCGCTCGTCGAGCACATCCTGTAGGACGATGGCGCTCGCGTTGTCCAGACCGGCGCGGCTGCGCACCTGGTTGTAGGCGGACAGGCCGTCGATGGAGGCGCCGCGCACCTGGCATTCGGCCGCCATCAGCAGCACGTCGGCATAGCGCATCATCGGGAAGTCGGTGTCCACGAAGCCGGATTCCTTGCCCGGCGTGCCGTCGCTGTTGATGTTGCGGTATTTCATGAAAGCGTAGCCGTGGGTGAACTCGCCGATGTCGTCGATATCCTTCTGCTGGCCGTTGGTGTAGAACAGGGCGCGCTTGTCGCCGGCGGAGAACTTGTTGTAGAACTGCGGCGTGGTGCGGATGCCGCCCCAGCCGGAGGAGATGCCGAGTTCGGCCGGATCCATCGATCCGCCGGTGCTGGCGAAGATCAGGTAGTTGGTCGCGCCGTAGCTGGTGGTGTTCACGCCGTCCTGCTGGATGGCGAAGATGATCTCGTCGGTGCAGCTGTCGTTGTCGGCGAGGAACAGGTCCTGGTAGGCGCTGAAGATGTCGCCGTTCGGGGTGGTGTGCAGGCTGTAGCCGTCATCCATCAGGTCCTTCAGGACATCGGCGCACTTCTGCCACTGGGCGGTGCCGGTATAGACCTCGGCATTGAGGTAGAGCTTCGCGAGGAGGAACTTCGCCACGCCCTTGTCGGCGCGGGAGTAGCCGTTGGCGCGCGGGGCGGCCAGGGCGCTGTTGTCGATCAGGTCGAGCAGCTCTTTCTCCATCCAGTCAAACAGATCCTTACGGGAAATCTGCTCGGGCACGGAGCCTACGATGGCGTTCTCATCGGAGAACGGGACGTTGCCGAAGTTGTCGATGGCGTGGTAGTAGGCGATGGCGCGCAGCACGCGGGCCTCGGCGATGTACTCATCTTTGTTGGCCACGTTTTCACCGTACTTGGCAGCTTCGCGGATGAACTCGTTGGCGGCGGACACCTGCATGAGGATGCGGGAATAGAAAGCATAGATGAAGGTGTCGTCCGTCGTCCAGTTCTGATAGTGGAAGTTCTTGATGGTCTGGTCATTCCATCCGCAGACCGCCTCGTCGGTGGTCAGGCCGGAGTGGTGATACAGGCCGCGGATGTACTGGGAGGCGCCGCCGTCGAGTCCGGAGATGGACGGATCGCCGTTGGCTCCGTAGTAGCCGGAGGTGGCGAATCCCAGGTAGGTGCCGGCGAGGTAGGCCTTGAACTGGGCCTCGGTCGCAAGCGCCTTGTCGGCGGTATTGGCATTCGGGTCGATCGGCGTGACGTTGAGGTTGCCGACGCAGGCGGTCAGGCTCAGCGCGGCCGCCAGGGAACCAAGGATGTATTTGATGGTTTTCATTGCAGTCCTGGATTAGAAGTTGAACTTGACTCCGAGCACGAAGGTGCGGGGACGCGGGTAGAGCGTACCGTCAATGCCGCCGTAAACTTCCGGATCGATGCCGGAGTAGCGGGTCAGCGTGCAGATGTTCTGGACGGTACCGAAGATGTTGAGGGAGGCGGGACGGTCCTGGGTCACGTTGAACAGCTTCGGGAAGGTGTAGCCGATGGTGAAGTTGTCCAGCTTGAGGTAGGAGGCGTTCTCGAGATAGTAGTCGGACAGGTACTGGGCCTGGGCGAACATCGACTTGGTGGCGGAGGCCAGGCGGTTGCCGATGAAGCTGTTGGTCCAGAGGTCGGCGAGCATTTCGGTGTCGGAGGCCACGTTGTTGTACACCCAGTTGCCGATGGCGGCATGGCCGGACAGGGCGGCCGTCCAGTTCTTCCAGGAGAAGCTGGTGTTGAAGCCGATGGTCACGTCGGGATCCGGCTTGTGGGTGAAGATCTTGTCCTCGGCCGTGATCTGGCCGTCCTTGTTCTGGTCCACGTACACGCCGCTGATCGGCCGGCCGGCGGTGTCATACACCTGCTGGTAGAGGTAGAAGGTACGCATCGGGTAGCCGACCTGGTGCATCTGCACGTTGTTGCCGGTACCGCCGGAGATGCCGCCCGTCTCCACGCCCGTGGCGTTGTCGTCGGAAGCGGTCAGCTTGGTGATCTTGTTGTAGTTGTAGGCGAGGTTGGCGCCGAGGGTCCAGCTGATGTCGCGGGTCTCGACGAGGATCGCGTTGGCGTCGATCTCGAAGCCCATGTTGGTCATCGAGCCGATGTTGGTGTTCAGGTAGTTGGTCAGGTTCGACAGGCCCGGCACCGGGATGAAGTTGAGGATGTCCTTGGTGTCACGCTTGTAGCCGTCGAGGCTGACGGTCAGGCGGTCGTTCCAGAAGCCCAGGTCGATACCGGCGTTGTACGTCGTGGTGGTCTCCCACTTGAGGTCGGCGCTGTAGCCGAGGGCGGCGACAGGCTGCACCAGCTGGCCGTCGAAATAGTAGCCGGAGCCGAGCTGCGTGGTCAGGAACTGGGCGAAGGTGTCATAGTAGCCGCCCACTTCCTGCTGGCCGGTCTGGCCCCAGGACAGACGCACCTTGAAGGTGGACATCTTGTCGGCGGTGGACATGAAGTCCTCCTTCATCACGTTCCAGCCGAAGGCCACGGACGGGAAGATACCCCATTTGTGGTTCTGGAAGCGGGACGTACCGTCGGCGCGGACCGTGGCGGTGAGCAGGTACTTGTCGGCAAAGCCGTAATTGACGCGTCCGAAGAAGGAGATCAGGAAGAGCTCGCCCTTGTTGTGGGAGTCTCCCAGCGTGGCCTTGTCGCTGATGCGCTTGGAGAGGCTGTTGCTCTCGGAGTAGAAGCGCTGCCAGGAGTAACCGGCCATCACGTCGAGGTTGTGCTTCTCGGCGAAGGTGTGGTTGTAGTCGGCGTAGAACTCGAGGGTCGTGTTCATGCGGCTGTAGTCGTAGTCGGTGTGGGAGCCGCCGCCGGACTGGTTGGTGTTGTGGAAGGAGGCCTCGGAGCCCATCGCCAGTTCGGTCACGCCGGTGGACTTGGCCCAGTCCATACCGAGGTTGAGGTTGAGGCGCAGGTCCTCCAGGCCGTGGATCTTGTAGTCAAACTGGGCGTTGCCGATGAAGCGGTAGGCGTTGGCATAGTCCTGTTTGGCGTTGAGCAGGCCCACCGGGTTCATCGTGGCCATCGTGTTGATGTTGCCGGATTTGTCATACCAGGTGGTATAGCCGTTCAGGCCGTTGGGATCCTTGACAGGCTTGGTCGGGTCGTAGTGGTTGGCGGCGCCGATGGCGTCCTGGTTGGCATACCAGTTCTTCGCATAGGTGCCCTTGCCGTTCAGGTTGATGGACAGGTGCTTGTCGAAGAAGGTCGGGGCCAGGTTCAGGGACAGGGTCCCGCGGTTCATCTTGGAGCCCTTGAGGGTGCCGGTCTGGGACGTAAAGCCGCCGGAGACGCGGTACGGCAGGAAGCCGGCGCGGCCGTTGACGCTGATGTTGGCGTCGTAGGTCGGGGCCGTCTGGTAGATCTCCTTCTGCCAGTCGGTGTTGTAGAGCTTGCCGTCCAGGCCGAGGTTCGCCTCGGCGGTGGAGTTCGCGCCGTAGAAGTCGCGGATGAGGTTCACGATGCCGTCCTTGTCCAGGAGCTTGTGGCTCTTGGCAAGCGTGTTGACGGAAGCCGTGAAGTCCACGGCCACGTGCGGCACGGTGGTGCTGGTCTTGGAGCCCTTCTTCGTGGTGATCACGATGACGCCGTTGGAAGCGCGGGAGCCGTAGATGGCGGTCGCGGAGGCGTCCTTGAGGACCGTGAAGCTCTCGATGTCTTCCGGGTTGATGGAGGACAGCGGGTCGGACATGCCGGAGATGCCGTCGTTGGAGACGGGCAGGCCGTCGATGACGATGAGCGGGTCGTTGGAGGCGTTGATGGAGGAGCCGCCGCGGATGCGGATGGTGGCGCCGGAGCCCGGCATACCGGAACCGGCGGTCACGACCACGCCGGCGCTCTTGCCGCGAAGCAGGTCGGCCGGGGTCGTGATGACACCCTTGTTGATCTCGTCGGCCTTGACGGTCGCGACGGAGCCCGTGAGGTCGCTCTTCTTGACGGTACCGTAGCCGATCACCACGACCTCATCCAGGAACTCGCTGTCCTCGACGAGGGTGATGGTGGCGGGCATGGCGGACGCCTTGAAAGTCTGCGTGGTGTAGCCGATGCAGCTCACCTCGACGGTGGCATCGGGAGAAGAAACCCTGAAGGAGAAGTTGCCGTCCAGATCGGTCACGGCGCCGTTGGTCGTGCCCGCCTCGATCACGGCGGCTCCGATCACGGGTCCCATCTGGTCGACGACCACGCCCTTTACCGGGTACCCGCCCTGGGCGGATACGCTGACAGCCGCCGCGAGTGAGAGCGCGGCGCCTGCGAGGATGGTCAGAATCTTTTTCATCTGAGATTTGGATTGGTTATAATGAGTAAAATTATTTTTTATGTTCTTCGACGAGCGCCACCGCGATGCAGCCGCAGATCAGCAGCACCCCGGCGATGACCAGCATATTCGCCTGCACGCCGCCGGCCAGGCGCAGCACCACCCCGCCCAGGGCGGCGGCCACGATCTGCGGCAGGCAGATCGTGCAGTTGAACAGCCCCAGGTAGGAGCCCATATGCTCCCCGTTCAGCGCATTGGTGAGCAGGGTGAAGGGCAGGGCCAGCATCGCCGCCCAGGCCGCTCCGATGAGGAAATACGAGACGAACAGCAGATACGGGTTGTGGATGAACGCGATGGAAATGAAACCGGCCGCGCCGATCAGCAGGCTCACCACGTAAGCCAGGCGGAGCGAGCGGAACCGGGGCAGCACGATGGCCCAGAGGATGGAGCCGACCGCCTGCACGGCGAAGACGACGCCCACCCAGTTGCCGGCGGCCTGATAGCCCTCCGAGGCCGTCTCCGTGGCGCCCCAGCAGTTGGCGGCGATGGCGCCGTTGCTGTAGGTCCACATAAACAGGAAGGCGGCCCAGCAGAAGAACTGCACCAGGCCCACGGTCCAGAAGGTCCTCGGAGCATGCAGCAGGAGCTTGAACAATCCCGGCTTTTTTTCGTCCTCCCGGGCTTGACCCGGAACCTCGATCCCGTGGAACGCGGCATACTCCGCCGGCGGCATCTCCTTGACCTTCATGAAGGTATAGAGCACGCAAAGGATCAGGACAGCGGCCCCGCAATAGAAGCTCCACACCACGGAGGGCGGGATCACGCCTTCCGGCGCGGTGTTGGCGATGCCGATCCAGGTGAAAAAGATCGGGAAGAGGTAGCCCGCCAGGCTGCCGGCATTGCACAGCAGGGACTGGATGGAGTAGGCCTGCGCCTTCTGCTCCTCGCCCACCATGTCGCCGACCATCATCTTGAAGGGCTGCATCGCCACGTTGATCGAAGTGTCCAGGAAGATCAGCGAGAACAGGCCGAACCACATCGCGCCGTTCAGGCCCAGCAGAAGCCGCTGACTGAAGTTGAGGCTGCCCGCGTTGGGCAGGAAAACCATCACGAGCACGGCCACGATGGCGCCGACGAGCAGATACGGCTTGCGGCGGCCCATCCGGGTCCAGGTGCGGTCGGAGTATTTGCCGATGAGCGGCTGGACGATCATCCCCATCAGCGGGGGCAGGATCCAGAAGAAGCTGAGCTGGTGCGGGTCGGCACCGAGCGTCGCGAAGATGCGGCTGATATTGGCGCTCTGCAGGGCATAGGCAATCTGCACTCCGAAAAATCCGAAGCTGAGATTCCACATCTCCCAGAAAGTGAGCTTTTTGGTTGTTTGCATTTCAGTGTTATTGACGTCGGATACAAGTTTATGGATTCTTTCGCGCGCATAAAAATAGAAATGGACGAACGGTAGAATTTTAAGGATGAACGGTCGGATGCGGAAGATTTTTATTATCTTCACGGCAGTTTGTATGAAGATTTCGAAAGAATTCTGGATTATTCTGGGCTTCGCGCTGCTGCACGCCGCCGTTGCGCTGGGCTGCCGTCTCGGCGGCCTGGCGGACGATATGGTGCTCACGCTGCTGACGATGCTGCTCGTCGTGATCCTGTGTCTGCGCCATTCGGTCAGCGGGGCCTTTATGGCCGGCAGCGTCGTGGCCGTCAACATCGTGGGCGTGTTGCTCGGCCGGGGGACGGCCTGGCTCTTCGGCCTGCTTTTCGCCTCGCCGCTGGCGATCTATCCCCTGTCCACCTTCGTGTCCACGGAGATCATCGGCTGGATCTCCCTCTGGGCGGCCCGCCGCTATGCCCGCAGGCATCCGGCGGAACCCGCGATGACGGCGGCTTCGCTGCGGTGGCTGCTGGCGGCTTTCGTCGTGATCCTGGTCACGCGCCTCTCGATCCTGATGCTCGACGGGGGCGTGCAGGAGCGCAATACGGCCATCTCCATCCTGCTGGACTACTCGCTGACGCTGGCCGTGGTGGTGGCGCTCTCCGTCTATGCCCTGCGCCTGCAGCGCCGGGCGCTCGAGGCATCGGAGCAGGCCAACCTCGCCCAGTACCGCTACCACAAGCTCAAGCAGCAGGTCAACCCGCACTTCCTGTTCAACTCGCTCAACGTGCTGGACTACCTGATCCAGGAGCAGCCGCGGGAGGACGCCAGCCGCTACACGCACAAACTGGCCGACGTCTATCGTTACATGATCAAGAGCGAAGACGAGACCACGGTGCGCCTGCGTGACGAAATGGCCTTCGTGGAGCAGTATGCCGACCTGCTGAAAGTCCGCTTCCCGGAGGGGCTGGAGGTGCAGACGGACATCCCGGAGGAGGCGCTTTCGCGCATGGTCGTGCCCTGCTGTGTGCAGCTGCTCGTGGAGAACGCCATCAAGCACAACATCGTCCGGGCGGAGGAGCCCCTGCGGATATCCATCCGCGCGGAGGGGAACTTCGTCTCTGTCAGCAACAACCGTATCCCGAAACTCACCCGGCCCGTTTCCACGGGACTGGGACTCAAATATATCCGCCAGCAGTACCGGGACCTCTCCGGCAAGGGGATCGAGGTCCTGGACGAGGAGAAGCGCTACACCGTCAAAATTCCGCTCCTATGATGAAAGCCCTGATCGTCGAAGATGAGAAGATGGCCCAGGCCCAGCTCGCCCGGCTCCTCCGTGCCCGCTTCCCCGATATCGAGGTGGTGAAGTTCACCGACTCCGTGCGAAGCACCGTGGAATACCTGGCAACCGCCCCCCCCATAGATTTGATTTTCATGGACGTGGAACTCGCTGATGGAGAGTGTTTTGAGATTTTCCGGGAGGTGCCCGTCAAGGCCTGGGTGGTGATGACCACCGCCTACGACTCCTATGCCGTCAAGGCCTTCGAGGCCGGGAGCATAGACTATCTCCTGAAGCCCATCGGCGAAGAGGCGCTGGAGCGTGCGGTGGGCCGCTGCCGCGACCGGCTGGCGGACAGCTCGCAGGCGCCCGGTTCCGGGATAGACGTGGAGAAATTGCTCGCAGCCGTGTCCGGCCGGGTGCAGAAGCAGTACAAGGAGCGTTTCGTGGTGTATGTCGGGGAGCAGATCATCCCCGTGCGTATGGCCGACATCGCGGCGTTCTTTTCCGAAGAGAAGGCCAACTACCTGCTGATTTCCGGTGGGCGCCGCTACCTGATCGACGGCTCCCTGGACGCCCTGGAGGGCGAGCTGGACCCGGAACTGTTCTTCCGCATTTCGCGCGGGGCCATCGTCGCGCGCAGCGCCGTGCAGCGCGTCAACCGCCACTTCAGCGGCCGCCTGCGGCTCGACCTGCAGCCCGCCCCGCCCTTCGAGCCCACGGTTTCCCGCGCCCGCGTGGAGGATTTCCTGAAGTGGCTCGAGTAACGTCATTCCGGGCTTGACCCGGAACCTCCTACAGCTTGTAATAACTGCCCAGGATCCCGGCGAACCAGCGCGGCGGGAGGATCTTCTTGAGCGTCACCGAGAGGCGCTGCTCGAAGGTGGAAATGATGTAGTTGCAGCGGGGACGCTTCTTCGTGACGATCTTCGCGATCTTGTCCGCGAGGTATTCCGGCTTGAGCCCGGAGGTCTCGTCCTTCTCGATGCTTGCGAGGGACTTCGCGTAGGTCTTGTAGACCTCGTAGGCCTCGGGATCCTCCACGCTCTTGCGCTGCGCGGTGAAGGAGGTAGCGAAGTCGCCCGGCTCGATCACGACGACCTGGATGCCCAGGGCTTTCGTCTCCATCCGAAGGGCTTCGCAATAGCCCTCGATGGCGAATTTTGACGCGGAATAGAGCCCCTGGAAGGGAAGCCCGAGCAGGCCGCCGATGGAGCTGAAACAGAGGATTTTCCCTCCTCCCTGCCGACGCATCACCGGCAGGACGTAGTGCAGGAAGCGCACCATCCCCATCCAGTTGATGTCCATCTGGCGCTCCGCATCTTCCAGCGGGGAGAATTCCAGCGGACCGCCGATGCCCATCCCGGCGTTGTTGATGAACACGTCGATGCAGCCTTCCGCCTCCACGACCTGCCTGACGGCCGCCTCGCAGTCCTCCGCCTTCTGGACGTCGGCCTGGATATAGGTCACGCCCGGCAGCCGGTCCTGGGCCTTGCGGTGGGTGCCGTAAACCTTGTGGCCGTCGGCGCTCAGGCGCGCGGCCATCGCCCGGCCGAAACCGGAAGTGATGCCGGTGATCAGGATGACCATTTTAAGGGATGATCTCGTAGTCGCGGAAAATCTTGGTCAGCACCTCCACGGCCCGGTCCACGTGCTCCGTGGTGTGGGTGGCCATCAGGGCGAAGCGGATGAGGGCGTCGTTGTCCGGCACGGCCGGGGCGACCACCGAAGTGATGAACACGCCGACCTTGTAGGCGTCGCGCACGATGGCCATCGCCTTGTAGGAGTCACGCACGAAGAGCGGGATGATCGGGCTCTGGGTGTGGCCGGTATCGAACCCTCTGGACTTGAAGGCTTCCAGGGCGTAGTTCGTGACGTTCCAGAGGCGCTCGCGGCGCTCCGGCTCGTTGATCATGATGTCGAGGGCGCAGGATGCGGCGGCCACGGCGGCCGGGGTCATCGAGGCGCTGAAAATCAGCGTGCGGGAATTGTGCTTGAGGAAATCGATCACCTCGTTGTCTCCGGCGACGAAGCCGCCCAGCGAGCCGAAACTCTTGGAGAACGTGCCCATGATGAGGTCCGTCTCCTTGGTCAGGCCGAAATGGCTGGCGGTGCCGGAGCCGTTCTCGCCGATCACGCCGAGACCGTGGGCGTCGTCCACCATCACGGACGCCTTGTACTTCTTGGCGAGCCGCACCAGGTCGGGCAGCGGGGCGAGATCGCCCTCCATCGAATACACGCCGTCCACGACAATGAGCTTCGGGGTGTTGCGCGGAGTGAGCCAGAGTTTCTTCTCCAGGTCGCTCATGTTGTTGTGGCGGAACTTGCGCACCTCGCTGAATCCCAGGCGGCTGCCGTCGATGATGCAGGCGTGGTCCAGGGCGTCCAGGAAGATGAATCCGCCGTGGAAGCCCAGGGCTCCGATGGCGCCCAGGTTCACCTGGAAACCGGTGCTGTAGGTGATGGCGGCCTCTTTGCCCACGAATTTCGCGAGTTTCGCCTCCAGCTCCTCGTGGAGGTCGAGGGTGCCGTTGAGGAAGCGGCTGCCGGAGCAGCTGGTGCCGTATTTTTCTATCGCTTTGATGGCGGCCTCCTTGAGGCGGGGGTCGTCAGAAAGTCCGAGATAGGAGTTGGATCCGAACATCAGGACCTCGGTGCCGTCCGCCATCGTCACGATGGGGTTCTGGCCGGAGGAGATGGGCCGGTAATAAGTATAGACGCCGGCGGCCTTCACCTGGTCTGCACGCGTGTCCTTGCTGCAGTACTCATTCAGAATTTTTTTCATTCGGTACGGTTTTGATCAAATAGTACAACGTGCAAAGATACACATTTTCCATGAAATACAAGAAACCTTCCGAAGTGGTCCATATTGCGTAAAATTGCTAAATTTGCGGAAATATGTATTACGTCTCCAAGAAAATACGCATCGCCGCGAGCCACCGCCTCGAGGTGGATTACCCCACGAAGTGCGCCCGGCCCCACGGCCACAACTACGAAATCGAGGTCTTCTGCAAGGCCCCGGAACTCGACGCCAACGGGATGGTCGTGGACTTCAAAACCATCAGGGAGCGCGTGACGGACCGCCTGGACCACCGCAATCTCAACGAGGTCCTGCCCTTCAACCCCACGGCGGAGAACCTCGCCCGCTGGATCTGCGGGCAGATTCCCGGCTGCTACAAGGTCATCGTCAAGGAGACGGAAGACAACACGGCAATTTACGAATTATGATTTCAGAAGAACAGGCCAGACAGCATATCCGCGAACTGCTCGAGTTCATCGGCGAAGACCCTTCCCGCACGGGCCTGCTGGACACCCCGGACAGGATGATCCGGATGTTCGGCGAGATGTTCCGCGGCTACGACCCGGCGCAGGCGCCGGTCGTGACCACTTTCCCCAACGGGCAGGACGGCATCATCTACGACGACATGGTGGTCGATACGGGCCCCTTCTACTCCGTGTGCGAGCACCACTGCCGGACCTTTTTCGGCGAATACTGGTTCGCCTACCTGCCCAATCCCCGGGGCCGGATCCTGGGGCTGAGCAAGATCGGGCGCGTGGTCGATTACTGCGCCGCCCGCCTGCAAGTCCAGGAGCGCCTGGTGCACGACGTGGTGGAGATGCTGACCGAGGCCCTCGGCACGGAGAATCCCCCGCGCGGCATGGCGCTGATGATGCGCGGACGGCATATGTGCAAGGAGAGCCGCGGCGTGAGGAAGAGCGGCGTGATGACGTCCACCTACCTGACCGGCTCCTTCCGCACCAACCCGCAGACACGCAATGAGTTCCTCTCCTATATCGGCAAGAGCGATGTATAAGGTCAAGAAAACGATGACCGTCTCCGCCAGCCACCACATTTCCTTCGCCGGCGGCACGCAGACGGAGCCCGACCACGGGCACAACTGGCGGATCACCGTCTATTGCGCGTCCGAAGAGCTGGACGCCGACGGGATGGTCGTGGACTTCGTGGACATCGAGCGGCGCATCTGCGGCGCCCTGGACCACCGCGACCTCAATGAGGTGCTGCCCGTCAACCCCACCACCGAGCACCTTGCCCGCTGGATCTGCGACCAGATCCCGCAGTGCTACAAGGTCGAAGTGGAGGAGTCTCCCGGCAACGAAGCCTCCTACGAGCGATGAAGGTCGCGGTGGTCGGCGGGGGTGCGGCCGGGTGTTTCTGCGCCACCCTGCTGAAGCGGCGGCGGCCGGATGCCGGCGTGACCCTTTTTGAAGCAGGCCCGAAACTTCTCGCCAAGGTGGCCGTGACGGGCGGGGGCCGCTGCAACCTGACCAACAGTTTCCGCGGCGTGGCGCTCAGCGGGCGCGCCGAGCCCGGGCTGTTGCGCCTGGGCGATGTGTACCCGCGCGGGGAGCAACTGATGCGCCGGGCCCTGCGGGTGCTCGGTCCCGCCGACACGCAGCGCTGGTGGGAAGCCGAAGGCGTGCGGCTGCTCACGCAGGAGGACCAGTGCGTCTTCCCGGTGAGCCAGGACGCGATGCAAATCGTCCGGACGCTGGAGCGCGGACTGCGGGACGCCGGGGTGCGGGTGCGCCTGCATTCGCCCGTGGAGCGGATTGAGGCGCTGCCGGAAGGGGGCTTCGAGGCCGTCATTCCGGGCTTGACCCGGAACTTCTTCGACAAGGTTGTCGTCTGCGTCGGAGGCTGTTCGCAGCAGAAGCTGCAGCACCTGCTGCCGGAGAGGATCGAAGTGACCCCGTGCGTGCCGTCGCTCTTTACTTTCAAGATTCCGGATGCGGGCCTGTGCGCCCTGATGGGCACCGTGGTGGAACAGGTGGCGCTGTCCCTGGCCGGCACGGGCTTCCGCGCCCGCGGGACCCTGCTGCTGACCGACTGGGGCGTGAGCGGCCCGGCGACGCTGCGACTTTCTTCCTATGCCGCCCGGCATCTTGCGGAAAACGGCTACAGCGGCACGCTGCTCGTCAATTGGCTGGACGCACCTGAAACGGAGGCCCGGGAACGGATTGCCGCCACGGCTGCGGCGAATCCGCGCAAACAAGCCGCCGGGACACCTCCGAAGGGGATCACCGTCCGGCTCTGGCGCCACTTGCTCGGGCGTGCCGCCCTGCGCGAAGACCTGCGCTGGGCCGAACTCGGCAGCAAGGGCGCGGCCCGGCTCGCCGCCACGCTCAGCGCCGACGCCTACCCGATCGCTGGCCGCGCCCGGTTCAAGGAAGAGTTCGTGACCTGCGGCGGGGTGGCCCTCGGCGGGGTGAGCCTGAATACGCTGGAATCGAAAGCCTGTCCCGGGCTGTACTTCGCCGGGGAGGCGCTGGATGTGGACGCCGTCACCGGCGGCTTCAACCTCCAGGCCGCCTGGTCCACCGCCGCGCTCGTCGCAGCCGCCCTGTAATTACAACATATTGAACATCGCGTTCTGGACGCGGGCGTTCCGGGCGGCGTTCATCTTGCCGAAGTTCCACTTGATGGAGAAGAGGGCGTAGCGTCCCATCACGAGGCTGTAGCTGTCCTGGACGTATTCCGCGCTGACGGTGTGCTGCCGGGAGCGCTGCTGGTTGAGCAGGTCGGACACCGACAGGCTCAGGGTGAAGGCTTTGATGTTCTTGCTCACGGACAGGTTCCAGAGGCAGAAGGGATCGTTGAAGCCGGCGGCATAGCCCAGGAAATGGTGGTAGGAGACGTCGGTCTTGAACTCCCAGCCGTGCAGGGTCTCGTAGAGCAGGTCCAGGGAGTGTGAGAAGTTCCAGGTGTCCGTATTGGCCGACGGATCCAGGCTGTAACGGCTTCTGCCGTACGAGGCGTCGGAGTCCCAGGAGGCGGAGAAACGGTCCAGCCGCCAGGTCAGGCCGAGGGAGGCGCTGAAGCTGGTCTGCAGGGTCCGGCTCTCGGCGAAGCCGCTCTGTCCGCTGTAGAAGCGGCTGCCGTGCGCATCGCCCCAGAAGTCCGCCATAAAGGCGTTGTAGTCGAAGGCCGTCAGGTTCATCCCCGGCAGGCGGGACGAAGCCTGATAACCGGTACTGCCGGTCACATTGCCGGAAATCCAGGCGTTGAGCGTCAGGCGGCGGGCCTTGCCCAGCGGCTGACGCCAGGTCAGGCTGGCATGGGCGGTGTACTGCGGTTTGCGGGCGTTGACCGGAACGGAATAGCGGACCCCTTCCGGATCGAACCACGAGGCCGACACGATGCTCCGCTCCATCATATACCCGAAAATGTAGGCGCTCAGGTAAGAGAAGGTCTTGCGGTTGTTGATCGATCCCGAGACGGTCATCTGGTGCCGGTAGGTGGGCCGGAGATAGATGTTGCCGGTGGAGATGTAGAGCGGGTTGGAGATGTCCGGGGTCGGGAGAATCTGTGCGCCGGACACCTGATTCGAGCTGCCCTGGTAGCTGACGGTCAGGCTCTTTCCGCTGTCTCCGGACAGCCGGAGCGTCACGTACGGCGACCAGTCGTGCAGCCACTCCCCGACGCCGGTCTGCGTGTCCCGCCCGAGCGAACGGGTGCGGACTTCGTTGCGGGTCTGGTCCAACTGGGCGCCGAAGTAGAAATAGGCCGTCGGTTTCCATTTGTACTGCATCTGGAGCCGCTCCCGGAAGAGCAGATAGTCCGTGCGGGAGCTCGTGGAATAGTAGTCGTTGGCCGAGCCGTCCGCATTGAAGGCCGCCTTGTCGCTGCCGCGCTGCTGCCAGAGCGGGGAGAACTGCACGGACAGGCCCCACTTGTCGCCGAAAGGCTCCAGGTAGCTCAGCGTGCCGGAAAGCATACTGCCGGATCCGCCGGTGTCGTAGCGCAGGTCACGGAGCGTCTCGGTGTCACCGTAGCGCGTGACGGAATTCTCCCGGCTTCCGCCCCGGGAATGGTTGAAATTGTAGTTCAGCGTCAGGGTGAGGTTGCGCCGCGCCCTGCCCAGGTCCTTCAGGCCGCCGGAGATGCGCCCGCTGGCCTGGAAACCCCGCGAATCGTTGCTCGTGACGGCCTCCGAGCCGTTGACCGCGGACCCGCCGGAGCCCTTCGTCGCCGACTGCGTGCGGTTGTCGGAATGGGAAGTGTTGAAGCGGAAGGATGGGGAGAAGACGAACATCGTCTTTTTTGTGTCCTTCTTCTCCAGTTCGAGGTTGACGGAGACGCGCTGCGAGCGGAGGTCGAGGTCCGTCCGGGCGTCCGTGCTGAGGGGGGCTTCGCCGACGAGTGCGGACAGGCGCGAGGAGCGCTCGCCGATGACCTTGTCGGAGAAATTGTAGCTCACGCTGGCGGAGGAATTCATTCCCGGGATGCGGTCGGAGTTGAGGTTGGCGCCACCCATCGCGCTGGTGGTCAGGCCGTCGCGCAAGGCATTGGGGTCGATCTCTCCGATGTTCCCGTTTTCGTCCGTGCGGACCATGATCATCATTCCGCTGCCCGGCTCCGGGGCGTTCTGCCCGTTGGCGATCAGGGTGAGCTGGTCCTTCTCGTTGTAGCCGCTGAGCAGGAAATTTCCATTGAACAGGGCGTGGCGGTCGTCGGACAGGCCTCCTTCGTCGCGGCCCTGGCGGTAGCCGCCGCCGAGCTTGGCGTTGCCGAACCAGCCCTGCTTGAATTCTTCCTTGAGCTCGAGGTCCATCACCTTCTCCCGGCTGTCCTGCGAGGCGATGCCGGAGAAGGCGGCTTCCTTCTTGTCCTGGTCCACGACCTTGATTTTGTCCACGATCTTGGCCGGGAGGTTCTTCAGGGCGGCCGCCGGATCGTTGAAAAAGAAGGTTTTGCCTCCGACGGTGATCTTGTCCACCGGCTCGCCGTTGTGTTTCACCGTTCCGTCTTCCGCCACTTCCATTCCGGGCATCTTCTTCAGCAGGTCCTCCAGCATATCGTTACTGCCCACGTGGAAGGCGCTGGCGTTGTAGATCACGGTATCCTGCTTGATCTCAACGGCATTGCCGATGGCCGTGATGGATGCCGCGTCGATGACCTCCGGGTTCTCCTCCAGCTTGACCACGCCCAGGTCTTCCTCGTAATTGCGGAAGTTGCAGTCCCGGGCGAAAGGCCGGTAGCCGATCATCTCCACGTTGAGCCGGTAGCGGCCCACGGGCACATCCTTGATCTCCACGGCGCCCTTCTGGTCCGACAGCGCGAAATGGGTGATGGTCGTGTCGCCCTGGCGGTTCAGGTAGACCGTCGCGAACGCGAGCGGCTCCGCCGTCTTGGCGTCCTGCAGGGACAGTTTGACGCGGATGTTGCGGTTGTTCTGGAACATGTCATAGTCCATCACGACCACCTGGGCGTAGAGGGAGACGGCTGCCAGGAGCAGGGACAGGAGGATAAGGAGACGTTTCATACGGCAAATATCAATTTCTTTTTTTCACGCCGCGGACGGCCTCCGCTTCGAGCGGGTCGTCCGGCCAGGCGTGGCGGGGGTAGCGGCGGCGCAACTCTTTGCGCACCTCGAAATAGGTCCCGCTCCAGAAGCTCCGCAGGTCGGAGGTGAGCTGGACGGGTTTGTATCCCGGCGAGAGCAGTTCCATCAGCACGGGGCGCAGGCCGTCGTCCACGCGTGGGGTGTCCGCAAGGCCGAAGCATTCCTGCAGCCGGACGCGCAGCACGGGCGCTTCGGCCCCCTGGCGGTATTCCAGGCGGATGCGGCTGCCCGTCGGCACGGCGATGTGCGTCGGGGCGAGCCGCTCCACGGCCTGCTGCTGCGCGTAGTCGAGTAGGGTCCAGAGGGCCGCGCAAAGGTCGATCTTCTTGAGCTGGGTGGCGTTGGTGGCGTTCCCGACGAAGGGTGGGAGCCACCGCGGGGCCGTTTTCAGCACGGCCTCGGTGGAGAGGTCGGGCAGGCCGAGTTCAGGGTGCCAGGCAGCCACGGTGCCCACCCTGCGCTGCAGGTTCCCGACTTCGTCGTTGAAATCCAGCATCGCCGTCCCCTCCTTCTGCGCCGCTTCACAGATGGCGCGTGTCATCTGCTCCCGGACGTCCTCCGACAGGGGACGGGCATCCACCAGCAGGCCGCCGATGCGCCGTTCGCGCTGCGCCACGGCTGCACCCGCATTGCTGTCCCAGGCCACGCGGTCCCGGGTCCGGATCAGCTCCGGCAGGTCTTCGGGATCGACGGGCGCGGCCAGGAAGATGCGTCCCATGCCGCCCGGACGGAGACCGACGCTTGCGACGGCAAGCCAGTCGCAGGCAGACAGCGGGTCATCCGGCGCCGTGGCAGCCAGTTCGCCGGTCGCAAGCTGGAAACGGCCCTGGCCTTCCGGACGGGCCTTCGCCACCCGTTCGGGGTAGGCGGCGGCGAGCAGGCGGCCGACCTCGTAGGGGTCCGCGTCCCTGCGGTCGAGATCTGTCCGGGACTGACGGGCTCCGGATAAGGCCATTTTCGTGCCCGGGGAGGGGGTGGACAGGGTCCGGTACTGCTCCGCGATCTTGTCGATCCGGCTCCAGCGGCCGCCGCCCCGCCGCAGGGCCTCCAGCCGCGTGGTGATGGACGCGTCGTTCTCCAGCGAGGCCAGCGGGTCGCGTTCTTCCAGCAGCGCTGCGATATCCGCAGCCAGTTGATTTCGGGCGCCTCCGCATTTTAGCAACATCTGCGCGATGCGGGGGTGGCAGGGCAGGGCGGCGAGCCGGCGTCCGTGCGGGGTGATGCGCCCCTGCCCGTCCACGGCGCCGAGCAGTTCCAGCAACGAACGGGCCTGGGCCAGGTGCGCAGCGGGCGGCGGGGTGAGCCAGGGAAGGCGTTCCGGATGCGTCTCTCCCCAGGCGGCAGCGTCCAGCACCGTCCCGGCCAGGTCGGCTTCGAGGATCTCCGGGAGGCGCGTGGGGGCCATCCGGGCTTCGGTGGCCGGGCTCCACAGGCGGTAGCATACGCCCGGTGTCACGCGTCCGGCGCGCCCGCTGCGTTGGTCAGCCATGTCGCGGCTGATGCGTACCGTCTCCAGGCGGCTCAGGGCGTTCTGAGGGTCGAACACGAGCCGCCGGTAGAAGCCGCCGTCCACCACCACGCGCACCCCTTCGATGGTGAGCGATGTCTCGGCGATGGGCGTGGCCAGCACGACCTTGCGCTGCCCGGCTGGACTCGGGGCGATGGCGGCGCGCTGCGCTGCGCTGTCCAGGAGGCCGTAGAGCGGGTGGATGGTGACGAGGTTCCGGCTCTGCGGCCGGGCTGACGGGGAGGCTTCCTCAAGGCCCTCCAGCAACTCCGCGCAGCGCCGGATCTCCCCCTCGCCGGGCAGGAACGCGAGGATATCCCCGTCGTGCTCGCGCAGCGCGATCCGCACCCAATGCGCGACCCGTTCCGCCACGTCCCGTTCCGTGGCCTCTTCGGCCGTGTGCCGGACCTCGACCGGGAACATCCGCCCGGCGCTCTCGATGAGCGGTGCGTCCAGTGCACGGCAGAGCGCATCGGTGTCGATGGTGGCGGACATCAGGAGGATGCGCAGGTCGGGGCGCAGGAGCTGCTGCGTCTCGCGCGTCAGGACCAGCGCCACGTCGCTCTGCAGGCTCCGCTCGTGGAATTCGTCGAAAATCACGGTCCCCACGCCCTCCAGTGCCGGATCGTCCACCAGCATCCGCGTGAGGATCCCCTCGGTCAGCACTTCGATCCGCGTGGATGCGCTCACGCGGCTCTCGAAACGAATCCGGTAGCCGACCGTCCGGCCCACCGGTTCACCGAGCAGCGATGCCATCCGTTCCGCAACCTGCCGTGCCGCCAGCCGCCGGGGCTCCAGGAGCAGGATCTTATTGGCAGGAGGTTCCGGGTCAAGCCCGGAATGACGGTCCGTCTGCCCGGATAAGATAGTCAGCGGCAACACTGTCGATTTCCCTGCCCCCGGAGGCGCCGTGACCACCACGCACGGCTCCGCCGCCAACGCCTCATTCACGGCATCGGCAATTTCCATCACCGGCAGCCCCAGCCGCCGCAACACTTCCGGATCCACCATAACGGACACAAAAATAATAAAAAAACTTCTCGCCCGGATTCCCCGGTCCAAACGGGCAACCCCCTTCCAAATCACCGGGGGTGGCCCGGAAAACCCTACCGATCTGGGCGAGGAGCACAACTGTTCAGCGAAGCGCGGCGCCCCGACGATTTTTGCCGGAAAATGGCGGAAACCCGGAAAAATGCGTACCTTTAGGACCGTTAATCACTAGTGTTCAGACTATGTCAAAAAAATTCACAGTTATCGTGGCGACGCTGCTCGCCCTCTGCTCCCTGGCCGCTGCCCAGGGACGCAGGCCCGCTCCTGCGGAGACCCAAGATTCCCCGGACAAGGAAAAGACCGAGAAGCCGGTCGAACTGAAACTCTCCGAAGGTCTTTTCGGCGTGGGCCAGAACGAAAAGGACTGGTATTTCGAGATTCCCGACACGATGCTTGGCCGCCGGATGATGGCGGTGACCCGCTATGTCAGCAACACCGTCGGTGCCGGCGTGTACGGCGGCGAAGAGGTGAACGAGGCGATGCTCTATTGGGAGAAGGCCGCAAACGGCAACCTGCTCCTTCGTGTGGACGTTGTCAATATCCAGGCCGCAGCCGGAGAGGCGATCGGGAAGGCCGTGAAGGTCAGCTCCGAGAATCCGATCGTGGCCTCGTTCAAGCCGGAGAAAGGCGGCTCCGCCGGGGCGACCCGCATCAAGGTCAACAGCCTGTTTGAGGGTGACACGCAGATTTTCTCCCTGGACAGCCGCACCAAGCGTCAGTTCAACCTGGGCGGCCTGAAGGGCGACGCCTCCTTCATCAACAGCATCCGTACCTATCCGATCAACACGGAAGTGACGGTCACCAAGACCTATAGCTACAATGCCCCCGCGATGGGCGGTGCGCCGGGCGGCCAGACCGGTCCCCGCACCACCAATCTGCCCGCGGGCCGCGAAGCCGGCGCCGTGACCGTGGTGCTCAACACCTCCATCGTCCTGCTGCCGGAGGAGCCGATGCAGCAGCGCTGGTTCGATCCGCGCGTGGGCTATTTCGCCGGCGGCTACAGCGAGTTCTCCGACGACCAGCAGGGTGTGGAGAATATCCGCTTCATCGCCCGCTACAGGCTGGAGGCGCGCCCCGAGGATGTGGAGAAGCAGAAGCGCGGCGAACTCGTCGAGCCCGTCAAGCCGATCGTCTATTATATCGATCCCGCCACCCCGAAGCAGTGGCGCAAGTACCTGATTGCCGGCGTCAATGACTGGAACGTGGCCTTTGAGCAGGCCGGCTGGAAGAACGCCATCCACGCCGAGGAATGGCCGGAGAACGCCGAGGAGCTGGGCATGAGCCTGGAGGACGCCCGTTTCTGCGTGATCCGCTACCTGGCATCCCCGATTGCCAACGCCTACGGCCCCAACGTGCACGACCCCCGTTCGGGCGAAATCATCGAGAGCCACGTGGGCTGGTACCACAACGTGATGACCCTGGTGCACGACTGGTATCAGGTCCAGGCAGGCGTCGTGGACCCGCGCGCCCGCAAGATCAAATATGATGAGGAACTGATGGGCGACCTCATCCGCTTCGTGTCTTCCCATGAGGTCGGCCATACCCTCGGCCTGCGCCATAATATGGGCTCGAGCAGCCAGACGCCGGTCGAGAAGCTGCGCGACAAGGCCTGGGTGGAAGCCAACGGCCACACCGTCTCCATCATGGACTACGCCCGCTTCAACTATGTCGCCCAGCCGGAGGACAATATCGGCAAGGCCGGCCTCTACCCGCGTATCGGCGACTACGACAAGTGGGCCATCGAATTCGGCTACAAGCCGACCTACTTCAAGACGGCCAAGGAGGACCACCTCTACTGGAACAAGGTCATCATCGAACGCCTCTCGGCGAATCCCCGCCTGTGGTTCGGCGGCGAGGGGTCCGACGCCGACCCGCGCGCCCAGCGTGAAGACCTCGGCGATGACGCCGTGGCCGCCAGCAACTACGGTATCCTCAACCTCAAGCGCGCGATCGGCGAGATCCCGGCCTGGAATGCGGAAGAAGCCGATATGTACGTGCACGTGGGCCGGATGTACGAAGCCCTCGTGGGGCAGTACAACCGCTATCTGGGCCACGTGGCAGCCAACATCGGCGGCCGCTATATCACCAACCACAGCATCGAACAGACGGATATCACGAAATATGCCCCCGTGCCGAAAGACCGGCAGAAAGCCGCGCTGAACTTCCTGAACGACAACCTCTTCCGGAAGCCTACCTGGTTGGTGGAGGTCCCCTACATCTTCGACCTCACCGACCGTCCGGACACGTATCTCTACACCCTGGTCAACAACGTGGTCAGCCCGTCCGGCCTGCTGGACATCTACAAACTCACGCGCCTGCAGCAGTTTGCCGAATACGACAGTGCAAACTATTCCCCGGAGGAATACCTCTCCGACCTGGAAGGGATGGTCTTCTCCGAGCTCGGCCGCGGCAGCAAGGTGGACAGCTACCGCCGCTACCTGCAGCGCCGGTATGTCAGCGCCGCCATCTCCGTGATCGGCAGCGAGGCCTCCCGCTCGGCCGACGGACGCAACCTGGTCATCGCCCAGCTTTTGGACATCCAGAAGAAGGCCGCCAGGGCGAAGTCCTCCGACACCGCCACCCAGGCCCACTGGCAGGCGATCGCCCGCCAGATCGAGACCGCGCTCAAAGATCTCAAGTAGCCTTTCCTCTTTGTCACCGGGTTCCTTGCCGGCGGTACTCCGAGGGGGACATTCCGGTGTGCAGGCGGAAAAATTTGTTGAAGACGCTGGAATTGGGGAAATTCAGCTTATAGACGATTTCCTTGATGGACTCGCTCGAATAGCGGAGCAGGTTCTTGGCTTCCAGCACCACATAGGCGTCGATCCATTCCGGACCGGAGCGGCCTGAGGCCTCCTTGACCACGCGCGAAAGGTATTTGGGCGTCAGGTTCATCCTGTCCGCGTAGAAGGCCATCCCGCGCTCCGTGCCGTGGTACTGCGTGACGAGCTGCATGAAGCGGTCGAAGAGCTGGTTGGCGCGGGTGGTGTTCTCCTCCCGCACCGCGGCCCGTTGCTGCAGCTGTTCGGACCACACATCTTCCGTCATATAACTCAGCGAGGAGAGCAGTCCGCTGATGATCTCGCGCTTGTTCCGGTGGGAAGAAGCGAGGATCTGACGGGCCAGCAGGAAATAGGATTCCGCCAGCGCGAGCTGTTCGTCTCCGAGCGTGACGCAGGGATTCTCCAGCAGCCGTATGCTCTCCTGGAAGGTGCGGTTGAAGTCCAGGTGCAGGCCGGAGACGAACTGCCTGGAGATGAACACGAAGATGAGCTCGGTCTCTTTCATCTGGTCTTCCAGGGGCGAGGTGATCCGGATGATGTTGCCGGGCACGGAGACCAGCAGCGAATGCTCCCGGACGTCATAGGAATTGAGGTTGAAGTCGATCCGGAAATGCCCCTTCTTCAGAAAGAACAGGATATAGCCGTCGAAGCGGACCGGATACTGGAGCAGGTCCAGCAGGCGGCCGTCCCGGCTGGCCCGGACGCCGGTCGTCTCCCCGATGATAAAGTCGTCGCCAAGGGCGGATTCGTCGGCAAAGGAGGAAAGCCGCAGAATGTCCTGGATCCGGATGGTCTGGAGGTTTTGTTGCATTTTCGTTGAGGATAGTTCTTGCCGCAAAGATAACGTATTTCGGGAAATTAATTGCATTTAAGTCGAAAATTTCGACCAAAATACAACAATGCGATGATATTTGAACTTTTTTAAGCCTTATTTTGGCCTTACCTTTGCGTCCTCAAATAAGAGTGAAAATTGTCAAAACGTCGCATGATATGAAAAAGTCGTTACATCTGGCGGCACTGCTGCTCTTCGCCGTACAGCTCCCTTCGCCGGCCCAGACCGTCCTGACGCTCGAGGAGTGCCGGGACCGGGCCGTCAGCTCTTCCAAGGCGCTGGAACAGGCCCGCATCGCTGTCGAAATGGCAGATTATGACAAAAAAATCGCCCTGGCCAACTATTTCCCGAACATCAGTGCCACGGGTACCTATATGTACAACAACCGCAACCTCTCGCTGATCAGCGACAGCCAGTCGGAATCCCTGCGGGGCATCGGCGACCGGACCCAGGCTATCCTGGACCAGGCCTACGCCGACGCGGCCGGCCAGATCGGACAGAGCGCGCAGGGAATGCGCAGCCAGTTGGAGGAAGCGATTAAAAATGACCCCAAGCTGATGCTCGAATATGCGCTCAGCCCGATGTGGAAGACGGTTTTCGGCATCCTCGAAGAAGCCGACCTCTCCCAGTTGAAGGCCCCTGAAATTGCAGGCCCGGTCAATGCGATCGGCCGCGAGATCGACGATGCGCTGCACTTCGACAACCACAATGTCTATGCGGCGGCCGTATCGCTGCAGCAGCCGGTTTTCGTGGGCGGCAAGATCATCTATTCCAACCAGATGGCCAAACTGGCCCGCGAGCTGGAGACGGCCCGCTATGACCAGACGTATGCCGATGTGATCGTCGATGTGGACGAGGCCTACTGGCAGATCGTCTCCATTGCGGCGAAGAAGCGGCTGGCCGACTCTTATGCCGACCTGCTGCACACGCTGGAGGCGGATGTACAGAAGGCCGTGACGGCCGGGGTGATGACCGAGTCGGACGCCCTGCAGATCCGGGTGAAGGTCAACGAAGGGGAGATGCTCCGCACCAAGGCGGGCAACGGTCTGACCCTCTCCAAGATGCTGCTATGCAAGCGGATCGGCCTGCCGCTGGACAGCGCGGTCACGCTCGCTGACGAGCAGATCGACCTGATCCCCCAGCCCGTTGCCGGCGGGACCAAGAGCCTGGACAATATCTTCGGGGACCGTCCCGAGACGCGCAGCCTCGAACTGGCGTCCAAAATATATGACCGCAAGGCCAAGATCGCCCGTGCCGACCTGATGCCGAAGGTGGTGCTGACGGCGAATTACCTGGTCAGCAACCCCAACCTCTACAACGGCTACAGCACGACGTGGAACGGAGGCATGTTCAGTGCCGGCGTGCTGGTCAGCGTGCCGATCTTCCACGGGATGGAGACGGCCAACAAATACCGCAAGGCCCGCGCGGAGGTGGCCCTCTATGAAAGCAAGCTGCAGGATGCCCGCGAGCTGATCACCCTCCAGGTGAGCCAGCAGCGCAAACTGCTCGGCGAGACCCGCGCACAGCTCGAGACCGCGACGTCCAACCTCGAGGCGGCGGAAGAGAACCTGCGGGCCGCCACCCTGGGTTTCGAAGCCGGCGTGGTCACGATGGACACCGTCCTGTCCGCCCAGACCGCCTGGCTGCAGGCGCACTCGGAATGCATCGACGCAGGCACGGAACTGCAGCTCGCCGCCTCCCGGCTCAATCGTGCGGAAGGAAGCTATCTGTCTAAAAAATAATGCAATATGGTCAAGAAGAATTATAATATGCTGATCGGCGTCGGAGCGCTGGTCGCTGTCCTGCTCGTCGTTTCGCTGGTCGGATTCATTGTCTCCCGCCCCCAGCCCGTGGTCATCCAGGGAGAAGCCGAAGCCACCGAGTACCGCATCTCCGGCAAGGTGCCGGGACGTATCGAAGCCTTCTATGCCGACGAGGGCCAGCTGGTCCACAAGGGGGATACCCTGGTGCTGATCGATTCGCCGGAGATCCGCTCCAAGATCCTGGAAGCGCAGGCCGCCAAGGCTGCCGCCGTGGCCCAGAAGGACAAGGCAATGCACGGCGCCCGGCAGGAGCAGATTGCCGGGGCCTACGAACTCTGGCAGAAAGCCCTCGTGGGCGAGGAAGTGATGCGCAAGTCCTATGAGCGCATCCGTACGCTGCACGACCAGAAGGTGGTCTCGGACCAGAAATATGACGAAGTGGAGGCGCAGTACCGCGCCGCCGTCGCCACGACCAAGGCCGCCCGTTCGCAGTACGCGATGGCCGTGCACGGAGCGCGGCAGGAAGACAAGGATGCTGCCGTGGCGCTCGTGGAGCGTGCCGATGCCGCCGTCCAGCTGGTCAACGCCTACAAGGAGGAGATCAAGCTGGTCTCGCCCGCCGACGGCATCGTGAGCGACCGGTATCCCAAGGTCGGCGAACTCGTGGGACAGGGCTCTCCGATCATGACCGTCCAGGACCTTTCGGATATGTGGTTCACCTTCAATATCCGTGAGGACCGGCTGCACAGTATGCAGAACGGGATGCACATCACCCTGTCCATTCCGGCGCTGGACGGCCGCGAAGTCGGCGCCACCGTTTACCACATTGCCGCCCGCGAGTCCTATGCCACCTGGAAGGCCACCCGTGAGATCGGAGAGTTTGACACGCGCACATTCGAAGTGCGGGCCCGTCCGGACTACACCGTCGAGGGACTCCGTCCCGGAATGAGCGCCATCCTGATCCGCCGGTAACGATGAGAGACATTTATCGCGTCCTGCGCCGCGAGATCCGCATTTTCCGCCAGCGGCAGCTCTACATCCTGGCCTCGGTGGGCGTGATGATCTTCAACGCGGTGTTCTACCTGACCCTGATGCAGGACGGGCTGCCTCACGACCTGCCGGTCGGCATCGTGGACTGCGACCGCAGTTCGACTTCCCGGTCCTTCTGCCAGCAGCTCGACGCCACGCAGCTCGGACGCGTCATCTATTATGACGACCTGCACCGGGCGCGGCTGGATATGCAGCGGGGGAAACTGACGGCCTGCATCGTGATCCCGGAGGAGTTCAACGCGGACATCCAGGCCAGCCGCCAGCCGCATATCGGCTATTACGTCAACTCGCTGTATTTCGTGGGCGGCGCCCTGTCCTACTCCAACATCCTGACGATGGTCAACCTGACCAACGGCGCGGTGCAGCGGCAGGTGCTGCGCGCCCGGGGCGTGAATGAGAAGGAAATCCTCGCCCGCATCCAGCCCATCGTGCTGGACACCCACCAGATCGGCAACACGACCACCAGCTACGGCGTCTATCTCAATAGCGTGATCCTGCCGGGCGTGCTGGAGATGATCGTGATCCTGATCACGGTCTATGCCATCGGATCGGAGCTGAAATACGGCACCTCCCGGCACCTGATGAAGACGGCCGGCGGCTCCATCGTCAAGGCCCTGGCCGGGAAGATGGCCGTCTATACGCTGATTTTCACGGTGCTGGGCATCACGCTGGAACTGCTGCTCTACCACTGGCTGCACTACCCGATCAAGGGATCGATCTGGTGGATGTTCGTGGACATCCTGCTGCTTGTCGCCGCGGCGCAGGCTGTCGGAATGTTCATCATCGGCCTGTTTCCCAACCTGCGTCTCGCCGTCAGCGTGAGCGCCATCTACAGCGTGCTGGGTTTTTCGCTCGCCGGGTTCACCCTGCCCGTCGAGGCGATGATGCCTGCCCTGCGGGGCTTCTCCGCCATCTTCCCGCTCCGCCACTACTACCTTTTCTATGTGCAGGAGGCCATCTTCGGCAGCGGCTTTGCCGGATGGTGGCAGCAGGCCGTCAGCCTGCTGATTTTCCTGGGCCTTCCGCTGACCGTCGTGCGGCGCCTGGAGGACGCCTATATCCATGTACGTTATGAGAGAGACTAAGACATACGCCGGGCAGTGGCTGAGCGACTGGTACGGCATCTTCATCCACGAACTCAGGCATATTTTCTCCGATGCCGGGGCGATGGTCGTCTTCTTCGTGGGCGGCCTGCTCTATCCGGTGCTCTACAATCTCATTTACTACAACGGGTCCGTGGACGAGATGCCGGTGGCCGTCGTGGACCTCTCCGACGGGGCCTACAGCCGCCGTTTCGTCCGGGAACTGGACGCCACGCGCGAGTGCGAGGTCTATTGCGGCTGCGTATCGATGGCCGAGGCGGAGCGGCTCCTGCAGGAGCGCAAAGTCCACGGCATCGTCTATATCCCGCGCGATTTCGACGCCAGTCTGGCCCGGATGGAGCAGGGGCACATCTCCACCTATTGCGACATGTCCTCGTTCCTGTACTACAAGAACCTGCGCACCGCTTCGAGCCTGGTGATGCTGGACGAGATGCACCAGATCCAGCTGGAGCACTATGCGGCGGCGGGGTTCGATGCGCAGAGCGCCTACGAACTCGTGCAGCCGGTCCTCTCCGACGAGAGCGTTCCGTACAACAAGCCCTTCTCCTACACGATCTTTTTCATTTCTGCCGCGCTGATGCTCGTCATCCAGCAGACGATGTTCTACGGATCTTCGATGCTGGCCGGCACGATGCGCGAGCGCAACCGCAGCTATTCTTCCCTGCCGGAGCGGCTGCAGGGGCCTGGGATGGGCCGCGTCGTGCTTGGCCGCGGGGCGGCTTATATGGCCATCTATCTGGTCGTCGGCACCATCGTCACGATGCTGATCCCGAGGCTGTTCCACCTGCCGCAGCGGGCGGACTGGCAGCAGGTCCTGGTCCTGCTGCTGTTCTTCATCGCGGACTGCATCTTCTTCAGTTTCACCTGGGGATCGCTCATCACGCGGCGCGAGACGGTCTTCGTCCTCTTCCTGTCCGTCTCTCCGATCTGCCTGTTCCTGACCGGATTTTCCTGGCCGACGACGGCCATTCCGGGCTTCTGGCGGGTGTTTTCCTACATTTTCCCCTCGACGTTCGGCTGCCGCGCGTTCATCAACCTCAACACCGCGGGAGGCACCCTGCAGACCATTGCCCCGGAACTCCGGGCGCTGACCGTCCAGACGGGCGTCTATTACCTGCTCGCCTCCGTGCTCGCGCGCATCGAGGGCCGCTATGGCGACAGGATCAGGAAAGCGGGATTTTTGTAAGCGAAAATTGTGTATTTTTGCTGCAGAAAACACAAAGCCCGATGAAAAGATTCTTCAGTTTGGCCGCCGCGCTGCTGATGGCGGCCGTCGCAATGGCGCAGGCGCCCGAGGACATCATCTCCCGGATGGAGGAGGAAATGGACCGGCACGAGCAGGATGGCGTCGTGATGACGGTGGATATGAAAATCCCTATCGTGGGCACGACATCCACCCTGACCTATATCCTTGGGGACAAGGTGCGGGCGGAGTTCTCGGTAATGAACCGGAAATTCATTATCTGGTCCGACGGCCAGACGAGTTGGGAATACAACGTTGCGGACAACGAACTCAAGATTTCCCCGGCCGACGCGTCCTCCTCGTCGGGCGACACGGAGATGTTCTCCGGCATCACCGACGGCTATGACGTGTCCATCAAGAAAGAGACGCCCGACGCCTGGGTCATCCTGTGCAGGAAGTCCCGGGACAACAAGGACAAGGACGCTCCCAAGACGATGGACCTGGTGGTTGCCAAGGGCAGTTTCCGTCCGCTGAGCCTGAGCGCCAGGATGTCCGGCGTGACGATGACGATGCGCGATATATCCTTCGGCGTGACGGAGCGGCAGGTCACTTTCGATATGTCGGATTGTCCCGGCGCGAAGGTCGTGGAAAAATAAATAAGCAACCAATCAGAGTGCCTCCGCCATCCGGCGCGCCAGGTCTTCCGGCACCGGCTCGTGGTAGGTGATGAAGCGCATATAGGAGGCCTTGATAACGGAATAAGGCAGCAGCTGCTTGATTTTGAGGTCGATCTGCTCAGGATCAACGCCGTAATAGGCCGGGGCGAAGATCTCCCAGTGCCGCTTCATCTGATCCGGCGTCAGGTGGAACAACCGGTCGGTCATCCGGGGGTCGGCGATCTGGGAAACCCGCCAGCACAGGCTGATGTCCCATTCCGGGGCGCCGTAGGCGAACTGCCCGATGTCGATCCACAGGTCCTTTCCCCCGGCAGTAATGATATTACCGATCTGCATGTCACCGTGGAGGCAGTACGGGGTGTCCGGGATCTGGTCCAGGGCGGGCAGGATTTTTTCTTTGAGGCAATCCGGCACGACGCCTTCCCGGGCATAGAACGCCTGCATGCGCGCCTTCATCGAGGGGATGCGGGCCGTGTCGGCCTTCATCGCGTGAAGCGCCTTGCAGGCACCGGCGAAGCGAAGGCTGATCTCCTCCATCCGCGCCGGCTCCTCGGAGATGATGCGGCAGAAGGAGCGCTTGTGTTCGATGAGTTCATACTCGGTCCCCACGCGCTCGCCGTCCGTAATCAGCCGGAGGGGCTGCGGCGTCGGGACGCCCAGGTCGCAGGCCGCCCGGGCCATCTCGAATTCCTTGACGGCCAGGTCTGCATCAAATCCGGGATTGAACAGTTTTGCCAGACGTTTTTCGCTCCTGTGCGTATAGGCGACACCCTGTCCGCCCTCTCCGCTGCGGACGTAGTCCGAAAGCTTGATGTGTTCGTACTGATACATGGTTCCGGCGTGTTTAGAATTATACAAAGATAAATATTTTCCTTAACTTTGCGCGATCAAAACAAAACAGAGATGTGCACAGGTAAGTTTCTAATGATTTTCTTGACGATGTTGACAGCTTGCACTTCCACTCCCAAAGACAGGACCCTTCCGTTTGAAGGAATCGAAAACGGCCGTGAACTGGGCGGTCTCGTGATGCAGGACGGACGCAGGATCCTGCCCGGGAAACTGGTCCGTTCCGGCAATCTTTCCAAAGCCAGCGACCGGGACGTCGCCCTGCTGAAGGAGCGTTTCGCCCTCAGCGACGTCTTCGACTTTCGCTTCGATGCGGAGGCCGCCGGTGATCCGGACCGGGTGATGGAAGGCGTCCGCAATACGCGCCTCTCCACCCTTCCCCAGAAACTCATCGACGGGTTCACCTCCGGCCGCGCCGATACGACGCAGGTGAAATCGGCTGAATTCACCGATGCCCTCGCCCGGTATGCCTTCCATCCCCAGGCTCAGGAAATGGCCCGCCAGCTCTACCCCGCCATCGTGTCGGACACGACTTCCCAGAAGCGCTACGGTGCCTTCCTGCGGGGTGTCCTGCATGCGGAAGGCGGCGTGCTGTGGCACTGTTCGCAGGGAAAGGACCGGGCCGGATGGGGTGCGGCATTCGTGCTGGCGGCGCTGGGCGCCGACAGGCAGACCATCGTGTCGGACTTCAGTCTGTCCAACGTCTCTTATGCGCCCGCCGTCGAGGCGGTGTCCGCACGCATTACCGAGCAGGGCGGCGGCGAGGCGGAGCTTGCCTTCATCCGCAGCATGGTGGGCGTGAGCGTGGAGAATTTCGAGCACACGCTCGACCTTATCGACGCGCAGTACGGCTCCCTCTCCGCCTATCTGGAAAAGGCTCTCGGCTTCACGGCCGCCGAGCAGGAGCAGCTGCGGGCGAAGTACCTGAAATAAGCACGCTGCGCGCTTTGGAAATTCAGGAAAACCAGCTCGAAATTAACCAAAAGACCCTCACAGAACGCTCTGTGAGGGTCTTTAGCGGAGAGGACGAGATTATGTACTAATCACAGATATTCTATCATTCTATTTCATAACTAATCAGTTAATCAATCTGTTACTTATCAAATTATTTCACTGAAATACTTTTATTTTCCAAAAAAATGGGGCTATTTTTGGGGCTATTATTGGAAGGTTATGCTAATAAAGCACAGTATTTCTTTCGGCCTCAAGACGAGCAAGACCCCTGCAGATGAAATCTGCGGAGGAGATCGGGAGTATCCTATCCGGATGCGGATTACCTATTTTGGCATCCGGGTGGATGTCCCTCTTGGGATATCCATCCATCGTGACCAATGGGATTCGGAGAATGGAAGGGCCAAGAAAGAGGCGCTCAATAGACATGGGCAGACGGGTTCGGTTATTAATGCTGCCCTTTCCGAGTATCAGAATTATGTCGAGGATCTCTTCAAAGGCTATGAGATTGAGAAGACCATCCCTTCTGCTGAATTGTTCCAGGAGGCGTTGCGGAAGACGGTCAAAGAGAAAACGGTCAATCTTGTCAAGAAACGTAGCAAAGCCGTCGAGTTCTCGGTAGCATTTAAGACCTTCACCCGGGAGTGTGGGATTAAGAACGCCTGGACTCCTCAGACCTATGAAAAGTTTGACGCGTTGTGGAATGACCTGCAGGCCTTCAACAAGAATCTTCGCTTCGAGGATCTTACCGAGGAAGGATTGACACAATTCGTCATCTATCTTCGTGATACAAAGAAAATTAAAAAGAAGAAAGCTACAGGTGATGAGGAGGATGAAACCGGCCTTAAGAATTCCACCATCGGAAAGAAACTCGATTTCCTCAAATGGTTCTTGAACTGGGCAACGGAGAAGGGATACAATACCCTGATGGATTACAAATCCTTCAAGCCGAAACTTAAGTCCACGAAAAACCCCGTTGTATTTCTCTCGGAACAAGAGATCAAGAAACTGTGTGATTATCAGATTCCTGAAGGAAAGAAACACTTAGAAAAGGTCCGGGATGTCTTCGTTTTTTGCTGCTATTCCAGTCTCCGGTACTCAGATGTGGAGAATCTGAAAAAGAGCGATGTAAAGGATTCGTTTATCGACGTAACAACAGTAAAGACTGCCGATAGCATAAGGATCGAGTTCAACAAGGTAACGCAACGAATCCTGGACAAATACAAGGATGTTCCTATCCCTGGTGATAAGGCTCTCCCTGTTATCTCCAACCAGAAAATGAATGCGGAGTTGAAAGAACTCTGTAAGTTGGCAGACATATCCGAACCGGTACGCAAAACCTTCTACAAGGGTAATGAACGGCGTGATGTAACATCGCCAAAACACGAACTCGTCAGCACCCATACCGGCCGTCGTTCATGGGTCTCCTTCCGGGCTACGCCCTCCAGTCAACCCATGAACGGGCTAAGACCTGGGAAACAACAAAAAACAGGGATAACGACGAAAGTCAACCTATACCAGTGATAATGTTAAACCAGAGTCAACTTCTTTCAGGGAGAGACTCGATCTGAGTC